>CAVALT010000027.1:0-2277 GCA_963589455.1 Clostridiales bacterium | reverse complement strand
ACAGCTGATCTGGATGAAACTATAAGAGGAACAGGAGCATTTGGTGCTACACCGTCAACAATAACAGTTAAAAACTGCTATTATTATGGTATATTTGCAGGCAATGCCTTGGTAGACCCGGTTAAAGCCAAAGGAACCATAATGGATCTTAAGTATCTGGATGCAGACGGCAATAATATCTCTGATCCTAAGGCTGTTATGTCACTGGATTATGCTGCAATGAGCAGCACGGATGCAAGCGGTCTGCTCTCTAAGCTTAACGCCGGAGGCGGAAGCTTCGGCATGGTCACCGTAACTGAGAATGGCGGTCAGGCCATTAACGGCAAGTACAGCTTCCCGGGAAGCGACAAGGAGCTTATAGGACAGAACTATCCGTTCCCGACCGTTATTACGCAGGAGGATCCGTTTGACTCGACTAAGACAGTCAATGTACACTATGGTCAGTGGCCGAAGGGAACAGATATTTATTCAGATGCGTCATCAATGACCCTGGATCTTGTGTCTAACTCAGCCGGAACACATGACTGTACGGCAAATGTTGCGGTTAAGTTTTACACTGAGAGCTCTGCTGCAGCTATGACTGCGGAGCCTGTTATAGGCTTTAAGAGTACGAATGACGGCACCAGTGACGGCAGCAGCTCAGATATAGTTAAGTGCTCACTTACGGCCTCGACAACAGAAAACGGCACCACAGTGCCGCAGTACTATATACTTACCATCGACGGCTGGAAGGAAGGCTACGAGACTGTAAGCATAAGCTATACATTAAACGGCAAGACCTATAAGACCTATATCAATCTTGCTGTTACGGCAGAGCTTAATATCAAGACCTGGAGTGCAGACAGCACGAGCTCACAGCCTAAGGTAGGAACTATAGTAAGCTATAAGGCAAATGTCTACGACAGGAACTTTGACAATACTAAAACCGACAACAAGGCTGTATCCGGACTTACTGCGCATAACTGGACTGCTGTTACGGCAGATACAAATATAGCAGAGGTAAAAAGCAGTGACCTTGCTCTGGATGCAGACGGCAATATCGTCATTCCTGTAATAGGCAATAAGGCAGGCAGAACAACTCTTACCATCACAGTAAGCGGCATCAGGCCTGCAAACTACCGAACCATTTCCGGAGTGACGGACACGAGAAGCCTGACCCAGACCTACAGCATGGATATCAATGTAACCGAGGCGGATGCATTGCCGGCTTCAATACTGATTTATGCAGACGGCAAGAGAATCGATACGGCTGATAAAGCAGTAAGTGTGGCCTCAGGCAAGACCATAGCGGATGACAGCACGAGCCTTGCTAATTTCAACTACTGGACTGAACAGGTTGCAGCAGCAGATTCGGGCTACAGCCTTGGCAGAACCTTTGCAGGATGGATTACCGAGGACGGCAAAAGCGTTGATCAGAGCACAAGCTTTAAGACTACAACGAGCATCTATGCAAGCTGGAAGTGCACGAAGCTTACATTTACAGATGAAGGCACAGAATGCGGAAGTCTGTACTACTACGGGGGTAGCTTCTATAAGAGCAGTACATTGACTGACAAGGCAGACACAGCCCCGCAGCCATCCGTACACAGCGGCGATGAGACCTTTGCAGGCTATCAGTTTGCAGCTGACACCGAGACCGGCAGCAGCATGGTTAAGCTTACGGACAGCGACTGCAAGCTGATTGACGGAGCCTTAAGCGGATTGACTGTAGGCGGAGCCACGATAGATGAAAATATGGCAGAGCTTAAGGTTCAGGCTGTATTTACAGATGATACGGCAGTTCAGCCGTAATATGGTGAACTGTCAGTTACACCCGGGAGACAAAATAGATTATCCGGAGGAATCAAATGATATGCACCGGCATACATAATAAACTAAGAGAACAGAAGGGGGCATCGCTTGCGATGGCCCTCTTCCTGCTGATTGTTGTGACAATCGTGGCAGCTATCATGATAAACTCTGCCTACTCCAACGCCGGCAGAGTAAGGCGCAACATCAAAGCCGAGCAGAACTACCTCGCCGTCAACTCCGCCGCTGAGCTTGTCAGATCGTACCTGAGCGGCGTGACCATGGAATACATCGAGACCGTGACGGAAGGGTCGGATGACGATGAGTCAAACTGGAAGACATATGACGCCGAAAAGGGCGACGATGATAACGGAAATAAACATATATGGATTTTCTATTATAATAAGAAGAATTATTGTGTTGATGTTCCTGGAAATTCAAGTTCTGATGCTTATAAAGCCTTTAGAAACGGAACTGTTATGGCGGAGG
>CAVALT010000026.1:8773-11680 GCA_963589455.1 Clostridiales bacterium | reverse complement strand
AATTCACATTGAAATATGGCAGGCGGCCAAGGCTCGAAGAGTCTCTGGCCAGCTGCATCGAGGATTTGCGGAGCAAATTCGAGATGGGTGCTAAACAGTTACAATATTTATAACCATCAAGAACGGAGAGACATTTATTATGAATAATGATATCGAAACAAGAGCCTATCCCTGTGATGAACCGGAAGCCAAGAGAAGCTATCCGTGCGACACAGACGGAGAGGCTTTTTCTTATGCACAGGCTGATAATGCTTCAGATCAGAGTGAGACACCGGTAAGAAAGGGCAAGGGCCGCAGAGGCGGCAATGCTTCAGCTTCAGTTGTAATTCATTCAGGCAAGCTCAAAACCGTGAGAGAGAACGGAAGGCGTGATGATGCAGACCGCCGTACAGAGTATGCAGAAAGACGCAGCAGCCGATATGACAGCAGTGAGCGCAGCGGCAGAGATTCAGACAGGAACCGCGGAGAATACAGAGACAGCAGAAGCGGCTACGACAGAAGAGAACGTGATGACAGACGCGGCGATGACAGAAGAAACGAACGCTTCGGAGATGAAAGCAGAAGCAGACGCTTCGGAGACCGCAGCAGCGACAGAGACCGTTTCGGAAGAGATTCACATGGTACACGCGGAAATGATGAGAGAAGAGACGGCCGCAGCGGCGGACGCAGCTTTGAGAGCCGCAGAGACAACAGAAGTGACAGACGCGGACGCGATGACAGACGCAGCGGTGACGACAGACGATACAGAGGAGAAAGAGGCCAGAACCCTGAATCAGTTTTCAGCAGGGCATACAATGTAAGAGTTGTAAAGACCTCGGAGGTCGGAGCCTTTGTTGAAGCACCTGAGGATATTGTAAACGGAGCTTTCGGACGAAAGCTTGGCGACAGCAGAACGGTTCTGCTGCCATTCTCAGAGCAGCTCGGCAGACCTGTAAGCGGAGATAATGTAAGAGTTTATTTCTATGAGGATAAGGGCGGACGCATGACCGCAACCATGCGTACACCTATACTTAAGGACGGAGAGGTAGGCATCCTTACAGTTGCAGCAGTAACAAGCATAGGCGCCTTCCTTGACAACGGAGTGCCTAAGCAGGTACTGCTCCCTTTTAAGGAACAGATCACCGCTCCCAAGGAGGGAGATGAGGTGCTTGTATGGCTGTATTCCGACAAGTCCGGAAGACAGGCTGCAACCATGAGAGTATATGGTCATCTGGAGAAGCACAGTCATTATAAGGAGGATGACCGTGTTACAGGCTTTGTATATGAGATCAATCCAAAGCTTGGCATATTTGTAGCGGTTGACAATAAGTACTACGGTCTGGTTCCGATGAATGAGACCTTTAAGGAGTATGAGTACGGAGATGAGGTAGAGGCCAGAGTAGCCAAGGTCAGAGAGGACGGCAAGCTCGATCTGCTCATCCGGGACAAGCTCTATAAAACTGTAAATGAGGATGCAGACGTTATCCTTTATGAGCTCAGGAGAAACAACGGCTTCCTGCCGTACGGAGACAGGGCGGATGCTGAATTCATAGAAGAGACCTATGCAATGAGCAAGAATCAGTTCAAGCGTGCACTGGGCCATCTCTATAAGAATCATGTGGTTGAGCTTGACCGTGAGAAGGATACAGTCCGTCTGATAAAGCAGTAATATCATGACTGATTACAGAGATTTCAGATTAAATAAGATAAATGAGCCGGAATACAGGCACCTTAAGTACCTTCTGTTCTGGCCTGTTTATCTGGCATCCTTTGCAATACTGGAGAGGGTCTGGATACATCCCTATTATCATCCGGTGCATTGTGCTTTGGATGATATGATCCCATTTTGCGAGATTTTTCTTATTCCATATGCTCTGTGGTTTATTGAGCTTGCTTTTATTCAGGGATATACCTTGCTCTTTGATATTGATGAATTTAAGCGCTTCATTCGCTTTCTGATCATAGCCTTTATGGGCACGATATGCATTTACATGATATATCCGACCTGCCAGGAGATGAGAGTGACGGAATTTCCGAGGGAAAATGTACTGACAGATATAGTCAAGGCACTGTACAGCTTTGACACCAATACAAACGTATGCCCGAGTCTGCATGTTATAGGTGCAGTGGCAGTGCTGATATCGGTATGGCATGCAAACGGACTTGGGAAAATGTGGATAAGAGCAGCATTTATAGTGCTGACGGTGCTCATATCGCTGTCAACTGTATTTCTGAAGCAGCATTCGTTCGTGGATGTGGTTATGGCAATGCCGGTATGCCTTATAGCATACCTCGCTGTCTATGCTAAGAGCAAAAGCTCCCGCCGCTGACTGAAGTGAAGCTTATTCAGCCAGAGGCATGGGCGCTGGATCGGAAGAATTCTTCTGTGTGAGATTATAGAAATACTTCATGATCTCCTGTCTTGTCACTATGCCGATAAAGCTTCCGTCATCATCTGAAACGGGAACAAAATTCTGTTTCATAGCAAGACCGATAAGATCCTCCATTTTAGCATTGATAGATATGGGCATATAATCACGGCGGCGCTCGACCTCGGTTATCCGCACATGCTCAGCCTTGTGAATGTCGAGAGAAAATCTGTTTTTGATGGTCCACAGCAGATCTCCCTCGGTAATGGTGCCGATATAATTGCCGTTGCTGCCAAGGAGAGGAATCGTTGTATAACGCTTTGCTTCAAGCTTTTCAAGGGCCTGGCGGATGCTGTCTGTATCCTCAAGATAGGCGCATTCACATTTGGGTGTCAGGTAAAACAATATATTCATAATGTAAATATAACCCTCGTTTATGTTGCAGCTGTGTATTTCCTGATTACATGATAACATGTTTTTTTAGGAAAAAATGAACAAAACGAGCAGAAAAAAATTGGCAATTTTTCGAAAAGGCTTGTTGATATTTATAGAATTTCGG
>CAVALT010000026.1:0-8763 GCA_963589455.1 Clostridiales bacterium | reverse complement strand
GAATTTCGGAGTAAATTATAGTTGTATTTGTGCATATTTTTGTGCGGTTCAGCGAAACGGTCTGAGCTTGATGGGACTGCTTCGATGATATAAACAGGGAGACAAAGATGATATCGACTCAGATAATTCAAAGTACGCTTAATGATACCTTAGCTATTACCGGCGCCAGCGCGGCAATCTTTGAACGTGGCGGTCACATCGTTGCATCTAAGGGCAATATGGAGGGTCTCGCAGAGCTTCGCATGGATGCATTTCTGCGCAGCAATGAGCACGAGACCGAGAGCGAGGAGTTTTATTTTCAGAAGGCAGAGGCGCTGGGCAGCGATACGGTTTATGCTGCTGCAGTAAGAAAGGATTCGGACAATGCGAGCATGACGGCAAAGCTTCTTGCCGTGCAGGTCAAGAACCTGCTTACCGCTCAGAAGGAGAGAATAGACAAGGATGATTTTGTTAAAAATCTTCTTCTTGACAACCTTCTGCAGATTGATATCTTTAACCGTTCAAGAAAGCTCGGGCTTGATTATAAGGCGGCTCGTGCAGTATTTGTAATAGAGTGCATAGGAAGAGAGTCTGTATATGAGGCGGTAAGGGCACTTCCGTTCTTCGGTGACGATGACTTCATGACCGGAGTAGATGAGGGAAGCCAGATAGTTGTTCATGAGCTTAAAAACCCGGAGAAGGCAGCCGCTGAGCTTAAGAACGGAGCTAAGGCCATATATAAGGCTATCGAAGCTCTCGGACTGGATGCCTATGTTGCATACGGCTCGGTAATACATGAGCTTAAGGATGTCTCCTTATCATATAAGGAGGCGAGACTCGCACATGATGTCCGCAAGATCTTCTACGAGGATTCACGGGTTATCTCCTATGAGCAGCTTGGCATAGGCAGACTTATATATCAGCTGCCGATCAATCTCTGCAAGATGTTTATCAACGAGATATTCGGAGGAAGGACCTTTGATGAATTTGACGAGGAGACTCTCTCAACCATCAACAAGTTCTTTGAGAATAATCTTAATGTTTCAGAGACCTCGAGACAGCTCTTCATACATCGAAACACACTTGTGTACAGACTTGACAAGCTTCAGAAAACAGTCGGACTCGATTTAAGAGTATTTGATGATGCCATAACCTTTAAGATAGCGCTTATGGTAGTCAAGTACATTGATTATATGGACAGACTGGATTATTGATATATGATCGAATTCAGAAACGTCAGCAAAACCTATGAGACGGGCAATCGTGCCCTTAAGAACATAACTCTCCGCATTAAGGACGGAGAGTTTGTGTTTGTCGTGGGCCGTTCCGGCTCGGGCAAATCCACGCTTGTCAAGCTCATCACGAGAGAGCTTAAGGCTACTGAGGGCAGCATAACGGTAAACGGCAGGGAGCTCGAAAAGCTTAAGGCCCGTGAGATTCCGAAGTACAGGCGCGGACTCGGCATCATTTTCCAGGATTTCAGACTCTTAAATGACAGAAATGTTTACGAGAATATCGCCTTTGCTCAGCGCGTTATAGGTACTCCTGCAGGAAAGATCCGTGAGAATGTTCCGGAGATCCTTAAGCTTACCGGACTTTCGGCAAAATATAAAAATATGCCTAATCAGCTTTCCGGAGGAGAGCAGCAGAGAGTCGCAATAGCCAGGGCTCTTATAAACAGACCGTCGGTTATACTGGCTGATGAGCCTACCGGCAATCTTGATGAGAAGAATTCACAGGAGATTATGAAGCTTCTCTATGAGATCAATGCCATGGGCACTACTGTCATAGTTATTACACATTCACGTGATATAGTCGAGACCTCAGGCAAGAGAGTTATTGTTATGAGCAAGGGCTCGATAACATCTGACAGAAGTGCGGTGGATCCGTTTACTATAGAGACTGTTCCGTGGGATGACGGTGAAGGAGGAGGCATTATTATATGAGCACCCTTTTTTACTGCATTAAGAGAGGCCTGATAAACCTAAGAAAGAACCTGCTGTTTTCGGCAGCCTCAACTGCGACCATAGCAGCGTGCATATTTCTGTTTTGCCTGTTCTTCTCAGTATTTGCAAATGTCAGAAATATAGCACGTCAGGCAGAAACTACCATAGGCATAAGCGTTTTCTTCAATGAAGGGGTTTCGGATGAGGAAAAGACAGCCTTCAGGGACAGCGTGGTTGCTCACGGAGGAATCAGGGATATAAGCTATAAGTCTGCTGAGGAGGCCTGGGACAGCTTTAAGGAGGATTACTTCGGAGATAAGGCTGATGAGCTTGCTGCAGCCTTTGCTGATGATAATCCGCTTGCAGAAAGCGACAGCTATGAGATCTTCATGAATAATATAGAGGATCAGGATGCTGAGGTTGAGTATATCAAGAGCTTTGACATAGTCAGAGAGGTTAATTATGCTCATTCCGTTGTAGATGCCCTGAACAGACTTAACAGAGTTATCTTTGTGCTGTCTGCAGCGATGATAGGCATACTGTTTGCCATATCCATTTTCCTGATCAGCAATACCATTAATCTTGCAGCACATTTCCGTAAAAGGGAAAATGAGATAATGCGTCTTATAGGCGCAACCAACGGCATGATAAGAGCCCCCTTTGTTGTGGAGGGAACGTTTATCGGACTTATCGGTACGGCCATACCGCTTGCTCTGATATATTTTATATATGAAAAGACGGAAATATATCTTACGGAGCGGATTACCGCAACGGAACAGCTTAGCTCACTGAAGGGAATAGTGACCATGCTGCCATTTATGCAGATATTTCCTGTAATGCTTGCAGCAGGAGCGGGACTTGGCGTCGGAATGGGCTTTGTGGTTTCATTTATAACTATCCGCAAGCATCTGAGGGTATAAGCATACAATTGAAACGAACAGCTTACAGAAAACATAGATTGACATTTACAGGGTTGCTTTTAACGGCAGCCCTTGTTTTGATATCGGGGAGCATTAATACAGGGACGAGCTATGCTGCCTCTGCAAATGATGAGGAGATAAATGCTTCAAAGCAGAAGATCAAGGACAACAAGGCAAAGCTCAATGAGCTTAAGAGTCAGAGTGAAAATGTAGATGCCAAGATAGATGAGCTTAACAAGCTTAAGTCTGATGCGGCGGAATATATAGCCAAGCTGGATGCAGAGCTTGGAACACAGCAGCAGAAGATAGATGCGCTTAATGCCGAGGTCAGTAAGCTTGAGGACAGCATCACGCTCAGCACTGCGGAGCTGGCAGAGGCAGAGGCGGAGGAGGCATCGCAGTATGCCTCAATGAAGACGCGCATAAAATTTATGTATGAGCACAGCAATGACAGCATACTGGATGTAATTACCGGCTCACAAAGCTTTTCCGATGTTATCAATAAGGTGGAGTACATTAAGAGCGTTTCGGAGTATGACAGAAATAAGCTCGATGAATTTGTAAAGCTTAAGGAGGCGGCTGAGGCCAAGAAGGAGGAGCTCGAGAGCGAAAAGGAAGTGCTCGAGCAGACTAAGGCAGAGGCTGAAAATAAGAAGAGCTCAATAGAAAAGCTTCAGAGCGACAAGACTAAGGAGCTCGAAAGCTATAATTCAAAGATTGCCGCAGGCGAGGCAGAGCTTGCCGAAATGCAGGCTGATATGGCAGGCATACAGAAGGCTATTCAGGCAGAGGAGAATAATATTGCAGCAATAGAGGCAAGGATAAGGCAGCAGGAGGAGGAAGCCAGAAAAAAGGCAGAGGCGAGCGGAGAAAAGTTTACGCCGTTAAGCGTCGGAGATATAAGCTTCACCTGGCCCTGTCCTTCATCGGGACGCATTACCTCAGGCTTCGGAGGCAGAAGCTCGCCTACAGAGGGAGCCTCAACCAATCATAAGGGCATAGACATAGGCGCTTCCTCGGGCTCAGCCGTGGTTGCGGCTGCAGGGGGAACAGTGGTCATAGCCACATACTCTGCCTCGGCCGGAAACTATGTCATGATAAGTCACGGCGGAGGAGTATATACTGTTTACATGCATATGTCATCAATTGCCGTATCTGACGGGCAGAGTGTTTCAAAGGGCAGCACCATAGGCACGGTAGGCTCAACCGGATACTCGACAGGACCGCATCTGCATTTCGGTATTCGTATTAACGGAAGCTATGTTAATCCGTCGAGCTATGTGGCTCCGTAATTTCAGTGAAGCAGTATTAAGAAAATGCTGAATAAATCAGCGTTTCCCTTACAGCCTCCGACGGATCGCACGGAGCACGGATTTGCTTTGGGATTAGCAGCTTCACAGCACGAATCCGGCGTGTGAAACGCTTTAACCAGCGTTTCCTTAATAAGGATAAGGAAGAATGAAGGATTTTAGAAAGGCATTTATGACTCATGGCTTTGCGAAGGGCCTTGCAGCCGGAGTTATCCTGAGTCTTGCAGCTGCAGTGCTGTACAGAGGATATATATATTTCCCGGTGGGAGACAATGGCGAATTTCTTATAAAATTTCCATATTATGAGGCACTGCACGGCAATGATGAGAGCGGAAAACTGGACTCAGTGGATATAATCCGCAAGACGGATGAAATTACGGACCTTATAAAGCGAAACTATCTTTATGACGAAAATCCTCAGCGCATAAGCGACGGTATGTTTACCGGACTTATATACGGACTCACTGAGGATGATAATTATGCAGCATATTACTCGGCTCATAATTATGAAACAGAGAAAAAGAATCTTAAGGGCAGCTATGTAGGCATAGGCGTCTCAGTAACAAAGGATGAAGCCACAGGCGGTGTTCTGGTCGGAAGCGTAACCGAGGGCGGCCCGGCAGAGGCGGCAGGCATTCAGGCCGGAGATATCCTGATTGCCATTGATGATACAGACCTTACGGCTCTAAGCATCGATGAATGCGTAGATGCAATTTCAGGCGAGGAGGGCACAGAGGTCCGGATCAAGCTTAAGAGGGGCGAAGAGGAGCTTGAATATACCGTTAAGCGTGAGAACATAAAGACCGACATATCGGTAAGATACAGCGTTGTGCCCAAGACCAACATAGGCTACCTGAGCATTTCCTCCTTTACTCCGACAACGGAGGCTGATTTCTACAGCGCTATGGACGAGCTGTGTGAGAACAAGCAGGTCGACGGCGTGATCGTGGATCTTCGCAACAACAGCGGAGGCGACATGAATGTTGCTCTGCGTATGGTCGATTCGATACTTAAGGATGATCTCGGAGATGACGGTAAGACTCTGCTGCTTAATATAGAGGATAAAAATGGTAAGCTTGAGCCCTATTATGCAGAGGACAGTGTCTCACAGTCTGTTCCGATTAATATAGTAGTGAACGGACGATCAGCCTCAGCATCGGAGATATTTTCCGGAGTACTTAAGGACTACGGCTATGAGGTTATAGGAACCAAAACCTTCGGTAAGGGCATAGTTCAGTCCATATATCAGCTAAGCGACGGCTCGGCTGTCAAATTTACAACAGACTATTATCTGCTGCCGAACGGAGAACGCATACACGGTGTCGGAATAGAGCCTACGATTGAGGTTCCGTTTGAAAATTACGGCGAGACAGAAGAGGGCGCCGTTAACTATGCTGACGGCACAACAGAGCCTGATTTTGAAAATGACGTACAGCTTGCTGCAGCACTTGACAGCATAATGGAGCAGATATATTCGTAAAGCGGCCAAACATTTTTGACCCAGGTATCATATGATGGTATAATAATTTGTCATGATTGTGTGCAGGAAAGGACATATATACGGGAACATAAAGATGGCATTCAGCAAAAAAGCAGTAACGGGCATGAGAGACATACTTCCTTCAGAGATGGAGGTGCGTGCCGCATTTCAGAGCATAATAAGAGAAACCTATGCACGTTACGGATTTACACAGATAGAAACACCGATAATAGAGCATATAGGCAACCTGACCTCGAAGCAGGGCGGAGAAAATGAAAAGCTTATATTCAAGCTGCTGAAGAGAGGCGACAAGCTTAAAGCAGCACTTTCTGCAGTAAGCACGGCAGATGAGGAGGCAGGCAGTGAGCTGCTCTGCGAGGAGGGCTTAAGATATGATCTTACGCTCCCTCTTTCAAGATATTATGCTGCTAATTCAGCCTCCCTTCCGCAGCCGTTCAAGGCACTTCAGATGGGACCGGTATTCAGGGCCGACAGACCTCAGAAGGGCCGCTTCAGACAGTTTATGCAGTGCGATATAGATATACTCGGAGATGCAACTAATCTTGCCGAGAAGGAGCTTGTGCTTGCAACCTCAGAGGCTCTCGAGAATATAGGCTTTTCAAAGTATAATTTCTATATAGTTATCAATGACCGCCGTTTCCTTTTTGAGCTTATCGGCTATGCCGGCATGCCGGAGGATAAGGCAGAGGACATTCTTATTATCCTTGACAAGGCGGATAAGATAGGCGCAGAAGGTGTTGATGCCGAGCTTAAGGAGATGGGCATGAGCGAGGCAGCCGTTGCAAGGCTTCGCGATATACTCGACAGCTTTACATCAGATGCTGACGGAGTCAGAGCCTTTGCTGAGCGTATTGGCACTGAAGCTGCGCTGGCTGCAGGTGAAAATGTTGCCGACATTATGGAATCCGTAGCCCATATCAAAGGCCGCAATATAAAAATGCAGTTTGATCCGACTCTTGTAAGAGGCATGGGCTATTACACCGGCACCATTTTTGAGATCAAGACTGAGGCCTTTGGGTCATCTGTAGGCGGAGGCGGACGATACGACAGGATGGTCGGCAGATTTACGGGACAGGATGTTCCTGCAGTAGGCTTTTCCATAGGCTTTGAGCGTATAATGACTATCCTTATGGAGGATACAGAGAGACTCGTCGACCTGCCGAGGCGTGAAGCCTGGCTTATAGAGAAAAATATGCCGGCTGACAGACTTGGAGAGATACTGAATGAGGCCGTCAGCGCAAGAGCAGAGGACAGACATGTGCTTACCGTATGGATGGCCAAAAATAAGAAGTTCCAGAAGGAAAATCTGACAGCTCAGGGATATAATGAATTTAAGGAATTCTACATAAAGGAGATATAAAATGGCAGAGAGCATGCAGGGTCTTAAGAGGACCGCGAGATGCGCAGAGTTTTCAGCACAGGATATAGGCAGAACCGTGACTGTCATGGGATGGGTACAGAAGTCACGCAATAAGGGCGGACTTGTATTTACAGATGTAAGAGACAGAAGCGGCATCATCCAGGCAGTATTCGAGGAGGATATCTGCGGCAGTGAGGTATTTGCCAAGGCAGGAACACTGCACAGTGAGTACTGCGTAGCTATTACAGGAGAGATCAGAAGCCGCGGTACTGATGCCAATGCCAATATTGCAACAGGAGCAATCGAGGTGGAGGCTAAGCAGCTTCGCATACTCAGCGAGTCGGCAGTGCTTCCTTTCCAGATAGAGGATGAGACCAATACAAGAGAGGAGCTTCGCCTTAAGTACAGATATCTGGATTTAAGACGCGCACCGCTGCAGAGAAATATTGCACTTCGTTCAAAGCTTGCCATCAGCGTCAGAAACTATATGGCAGAGAACGGCTTCCTCGAGATCGAGACTCCGACCTTTATCAAGTCAACGCCGGAGGGAGCAAGAGACTACCTTGTTCCGTCAAGAGTTCATCAGGGAGAGTTCTACGCTCTTCCTCAGTCTCCGCAGCTTTTAAAGCAGCTGCTCATGGTGTCAGGCTTTGACAGATATTTCCAGCTGGCACGCTGCTACAGGGATGAGGACTTAAGAGCAGACCGTCAGCCTGAGTTTACTCAGATTGATATGGAGCTTTCCTTTGCTGATGTGGATACTGTAATAGAGGTAAATGAGGGACTTCTTAAGCGTGTGTTCAAGGAGGTTATAGACGTAGATGTCGAGCTTCCGATAAGGCGCATGACCTGGCAGGAGGCTATGGATGTATACGGCTCAGATAAGCCGGATCTTCGTTTTGACCTTAAGATACAGGATGTGACAGAGCTTGCAGGTAAAACAGAATTTGCCGTATTTAAGTCGGCAGCAGAGGCCGGCGGAGTTATCAGAGGCATAAGGGTTCCGGGACAGGGACATATGTCGCGCAAGAAGATAGACGCTCTTACAGAGGTTGCAAAGCTTTTCGGCGGCAAGGGTCTTGCCTATATATGTGTAAATGCTGCAGAGGACGGTTCACACAAGAGCTCCTTCACCAAGTTCCTAAAGCCTGAGGAGACAGAGGCTCTTATCAGTGCCATGGGAGCCGAAGCTGGAGATCTTATAGTATTTGCAGCAGATAAGCTTAATATAGTCAGAAATGTTCTCGGCAATGTCAGACTTGAGCTCGGAAAGCAGCTTGACCTTATCGATAAGAGTGCATGGAAGTTCCTGTGGGTAACAGAATTCCCGCTGCTTGAGTGGAGTGAGGAGGAAGGCAGATTTACAGCCATGCATCACCCGTTCACCATGCCTATGGATGAGGACTGGCAGTACATCGATTCAGATCCTGGCAGAGTAAGAGCCAAGGCATATGATATAGTTCTTAACGGTACCGAGATCGGAGGCGGAAGCGTCCGTATCCATCAGGCGGATATTCAGGAGAAGATGCTTGAGGTACTCGGCTTTACACCGGAGCAGGCAAACAGCCAGTTCGGCTTCCTGCTTGAGGCGTTTAAGTTCGGAGTTCCGCCGCATGCAGGACTTGCCTACGGCATGGACAGAGTTGCCATGTGGATGGCCGGTGCGGAGAGCATCAGAGACGTAATGGCATTCCCTAAGCTTAAGGATGCTTCAGATGCAATGATGGGAGCTCCGTCGGTTGTAGAT
>CAVALT010000025.1:0-12029 GCA_963589455.1 Clostridiales bacterium | reverse complement strand
CTATTATCAATACCATAACGCCAGTATCCATTATTATATTTGCGGTTCCGTTACTTGGCGAAAGAGCAACTGTCGGACAGGTAGCCGGTATATTGCTGACCGTAGTCGGCTCGGTAGTTATAGTCGGAAGCGGAGGTGGAGAGAGCCGTCCGCTCGGCATAGCGTTTAATTTTATAGGAATGATTTTCTGGGGACTTACCTCAGTATGGATCAGACGCTCCTGCGGCAACGTGGACGGAGTATTCCTCACAATATATGGCACCATAGTGGGCATGCTTGCATGCATTCCGCTGATGGGAGTTGATATAGCCATGCATGGCATAGCCTGGGATAAGATGGGAACCAGCTTCCTTCCTGCGCTCCTTTGGAGCGGTGCAGTGGCAACTGCGGGAGCTAATCTCTGGTGGAACAAGGGTCTTGAGAATCTTCCGGCTGCAACCTGCTCATTGTTTTACGCAATGCTTCCGGTCGTGAGTACGGTTCTCGGCATAATCATACTTCACGAGCAGCCAACACTTAAGTTTCTTTTAGGCTGCCTTATTATAATTGCAGGCGTGGTTATTGCAATATTAGGCGAAAGAAGACGCAAGGTATAAACCTTAGCAGAAATTATAATAAAAACGTTGTTTAAAGCGTTTTACACGCCGGATTTGCGCAGCAAAGCCGCAAATTCCCCTGCTAATCCGTGCAATCTGCCAAATGCAGATTAAGGGAAATTTGATCTAATCAGCATTTCCTTATAACATATAAAATAATACCCTCATGCAGATTAAATCAGATCTTCCGCATGAGGGTATTTTATTATTAGGTATGGCTGAAATGTCTGATTTTGCGTTCGTCTGTTTGGTTAAGGCCGTGACATTACTAAATAGATGTTACTGTAATGTCACGGCCTTAAAGGCGCATCCGCCCACAAAATCAGACGGATAGATATAGAACAGAAACAGTATTATGGAAACGTTGATTAAAGTGTTTCCCACGCGGGAAATTTGCTGCGAAGCAGCAAATTTCCTTACAAATCCGTGCGGTCCACCGGAGGCTGCTACGGAAATGCTTATTTAACTTAGTATCAGCTCAGTGCCGGCAGCTGATACTTGCTGCTGTACTCCTTGTAGTGCTTTCTGAAGACTGCGCTGTCGGAGATTAGCTCATCCTTCGTTTCATGGAGGCTGAGTGCATTTTCAGAGGTATCCAGCAGACACTCGGCGATGTTTGCGCAGTGGTCACTGATGCGCTCAAGATCTGTGAGTATGTCGGAGAGCACGAAGCCTGCATCTATGGAGCAGTGACCGTGCTGCATGCGGTAAATGTGTCGGCTTCGGAGCTCCTCCTTGATATGATCCACGACCTCCTCAAGCGGCTCTATATGCTGAGCAGAGTTGGTGTCATTTTCAGCGAAGGCCTTATAGGCAAGCCACATTACCTCGCTTACTGCAGAGGTCAGGACTCCAAGCTCCTTGCGGGCCTCGGGAGTGAATTGGATCTCCTTGGCTCTGCATTCCTCTGAGGCCTCGAGTATATTGACGCTGTGGTCTGCTATACGCTCAAAATCACCGACGAGCTTGAGATATTTGGAGGCTGTGGTGCTGTCGGCATCATTGATCTGACGTCCGCTCAGCTTTACAAGATAGGAGCTTATGACGTCCTCATATTCATCGGTCTTGTCTTCATTGGAATGTATGGCCTCTGCAAGCTGCGGCGTGTATTCGCTGAGGGTCTCTATGCTCTCGTTGAGTGAAGCCATGGAGCATTTTGCCATATCATCCATGAGCACTCTGCAGCGCTCTAAGGCAAGAGCAGGAGCTGTAAGAAGTCGTTCGTCCAGAAGTACGACGGTATCCTTTTTATCTGTATCAGGAACAATGCGGCATACAAGCTTTTCCAGCAGACCTCCGCAGGGGAAGAGGAGTATGGTGCAGGCAATATTGAATACTGAGTGACATACTGCAATTCCGGCCATGCTTGCGGATGCGTCCAAAATAGCCGGAGCAAATAATGCCTTTACTATGCAGAATACTGTGAGGCATACGGTTGTGCCTATGATGTTGAAGCTTAGGTGAACGAGAGCAGCACGTCTTGCATTTTTATTGGTGCCGATGGACGAAAGCATGGCAGTGACGCAGGTTCCGATATTCTGTCCCATGATTATCGGGATGGCAGCGCCGAAGCTGACCTGTCCGGTGAGGGCGAGTGCCTGGAGTATGCCGACCGAAGCGGAGCTTGACTGAATGATGCCTGTAAGCACGGCACCGACAATTACGCCGAGTATGGGATTCTTAAATGCTACAAAGAGCTCTGCAAAGCCCGGAACATCCTTTAGTCCTGATACGGCGCCTGACATTGCATTCATGCCGTACATGAGCACTGCAAAGCCTAAGAGTATGATGCCGGTGTCCTTTTTCTTGTCGGTTTTGCCTGTCATTATGCAGATAATGCCGATCAGTGCCAGTACAGGGGTAAATGAGGTGGGCTTAAGCAGCTCTATAAACAGGCTCTTTCCGCTGATGCCGGCAAGACTTAAGATCCAGGCAGTTACGGTTGTACCGATATTGGCACCCATAATGACGTATATGGACTGCTTAAGCGTCATAAGTCCGGAGTTGACAAAGCCTACGACCATAACGGTGGTGGCAGAGGAGCTCTGTATTATGGAGGTTACGATAAGACCGGTCAGAAGTCCCATAAACCGGCCGTTTGTAAGCCTGCCGAGTATGGTCTTAAGACTGTTGCCTGCCCGGCGCTCGAGTGCCTCTCCCATTGTTGTCATTCCGAAGAGAAACAGGCTCAAGCCTCCGATTAGATTCAATACGCTGAACAGATCCATGATTATTGATATTCCTTTCCTGATAGCTTATATGCAAAGGTCATTGAGACCACGATTGATGCAAATACTGCAACACAGAGCGGCTGGGCTATGCCAAGCAGCAGCGTCCATATCGCATCATGACTGACAGAGAGACGCAGCACTGAGCCGTCCGACAGCCGCTTAGCCGTATAAAGGCATTTTTCCGACAGGGTGTCGGAATAGCGGCTGCTCGTTCCGAATCCGGTGGCAATAGCCTCCTGCACCTCCGCTCGTTCGAGGTGATTTTCCATTGTGCCGGTATTGGTGCTGTTGTCGTAAATTACCGATCCGTCAGTGGCAATCCAGGTGACACGCAGCTTATCCATATCAGCGGCATCAAGATAGGCACTGCCGTTAAGCTCGACCCCGGCTGCCGTCAGCTCGGTTTCGGATCTGAGCTCGGTAAATTCAGTCTTTGTAAAATAATCATTAAGTATGCCAAGCAGCACAATCGCAGTAAAAAGTATAACTATAAGCGAGGTGCCGAAGATGGCTTGAAATATCTGTTTGTTCATATAATTAGGGCAATGCTCCATTCTGAATTTTTTACAGAAAAAATGGCTTGTCAGCTATGCTTTTGCGGCTTCTGGCCGGAAAATCCTGCTGCATGCAGGAAAAACGCCGGGCTTGCAGCCTTTGTCTCCGGCTCCATTTAAACGATTAAGGAGATACTGATTAAACCAGCGTTTCTTTAAATCACTAAATGATGCTGATTAGCCGTAAATCTGTTATAATTCCAATACTGCAATTGACAGCATATATAAGGAATGTAAAGTGTGCAGTCAATTCTGTGTAAAATGTATGTAAAACGATATGTATCTGTTTAACACCGTCCGTATTTCGGCGTGAATTGACTGCCTGCAGGCAAATTCACACTGAAATGCGGACGGTGGTTAAGGCCCGAAGGCCTCGGTCAGGTTGCATCGAGGATTTGCGGGGCAAATTCGAGACAGGGGCCAAACAGTTACAAGGATATTTACCACAAAACAGAAGGGGAGTGGCTGCAGCTTAAGCTTCAGTCATCGGGGGATCATCTTTATGAATAAGGAAACAAAGAGCTTCGGAAGCAGATGGGGCTTTATACTTGCTTCAGTTGGCTCGGCAGTCGGAATGGCCAATGTATGGGGCTTTCCGAATAAGCTTGGAAGCAACGGAGGCGGAGCTTTTCTGCTGATATATGTTCTGTTTATACTGCTGTTCAGCTATGTCGGGCTTCCTGCAGAATTTGCGGTTGGACGGCGTGCTGCAACCGGCACGCTCGGAGCCTATGAGCAGGCCTGGGCGACACGCGGAAGTCTTCCCGGAAGGATAGGAGGCCTCCTTGCCTGGCTTCCGCTTGCCGGCTCGATGTGCATAGCCATAGGCTATTCGGTAATTGTTACATATATTCTCAAGGCACTGGCGGATTCATTGCTCGGCACGCTTATGACTGTTGATGCTGAGGTCTGGTTTAAATCATTTTCAGAGGCTCCGTACTCGGTTATTCCATATCATGCAGCTGCAGTTATCGGTACACTGCTTACCATTTTCCTTGGAGCTAAAAGCATAGAGAAGTTCAACAAGGTAATGATGCCTCTGTTTTTTATCATCTTCCTGGTGCTTGCAGTGCGTGTTGCAATGCTTCCTGATGCATTAGAGGGGTATATCTTCATGCTTACCCCGCGCTGGGAGTCACTTGCTGATCCTATGGTATGGATATGGGCCATGGGCCAGGCCTTTTTCTCGCTTTCGGTTACCGGAAGCGGCATGATAGTTTACGGTGCGTATCTGCCGAAGAATGAGGATGTAGTCAGCTGCTCGCAGCATACGGCATTTTTTGATACCGTAGCGGCCATGATAGCTGCCATGGTCATCATCCCGGCCTGCATCTCCTACGGCGGAGATGTGGGTTCAGGTCCGAGCCTGCTGTTTGTAACTCTGCCGACCATACTGAAGGGCATACCCTTTGGAAGACTCTTTGCGGCCATACTTTATGTAGCCATGATATTTGCCGGAGTCAGCTCTCTGCAGAATATGTTCGAGGCAGTGGCGGAATCGCTGCTGCACAGATTCCCGAGGCTCAACCGTACTGCCGTGCTTGTACTTCTCTGTGCGGTCTGCTTAGGCTTCGGACTTGGCATGGAGCCCATATCAAAATGGGGAGCCTGGATGGATTTTGTTTCTATATACATTATCCCGATAGGCGCAACACTCGGAGCAGTTTCCTGGTTTTATGTTATGAAGAAGGATGCCCTGCTCGAGGCTGTTAATATTGGAAGCAGGAAGCAGAGAGGGAAAATGTGGTATCTTATTGGACGCTGCATTTATGTTCCGATTGCAATTATTCTGTGCTGCGCAGCATTGTTTATGGGGATATCCTTTTGAGGATTGCGGGAGCAGACAGCACCGCATCCAGTGCGGGAAATGCTGATTTAATCAGCATTTCCATAAAAATATGAACTGCGTATTGTAAAAAATCACAGTAATAGGTACAATTCGTATTACTTGATTTTGCATTTTTGAGGTGAATTATATATGTCATTAACAGGAAGGGTCGGAGTAGCGACAGATACCAACAGCGGCGTAACCATAAGTGAGGCCAGGTCTATAGGTGCAGGCATTATTCCGATGCCGTTTTTTATTGACGGTGAGGAGTATTTCGAGGAGCTGACCATAAGCAGAGATACTTTTTTTGAAAAGTTAAGAGGCGGGGCAGATATTAAGACCTCACAGCCGTCACCGGGAGCACTTACAGATCTGTGGGATGAGATGCTTAAGACCTGTGATGAGCTTATATATATACCGATGTCAAGCGGGCTCAGCAGCTCGATGGCAACAGCTCGCATGATTGCTGATGACTATGACGGGAGGGTGCATGTCATTGACAACCACCGCATATCAGTAACTCAGAAGCAGTCTGTATATGAAGCTCTTGAGCTTGCTAAACAGGGCAAAACTGCGGCAGAGATAGAGGCAGTGCTTAACCGTACAGCTCTTGAGGCAAGCATTTATATAGCAGTAGATACACTTGAGTATCTTAAAAAGGGAGGAAGAGTGACACCGGCAGGTGCTGCACTGGCCTCTATACTTAATCTTAAGCCTGTACTGCAGATACAGGGAGATAAGCTTGATGCTTATGCCAAGGTCAGAGGCGAAAAGGCAGCCCAGGAGAAGATGCTTCAGGCTGTAGAGAAGGACATTGCGACAAGATTTGCAGGAAGAAGGGTCCTTATAAAGGGAGCATATACCTGCAGTGATGAGGCGGCAGAGAGCTGGAAGCAGAAGATAAGCGACAGATTCCCGGGACATAAGGTTACACTCGATCCGCTTGCGCTCAGCATAAGCTGTCATATTGGTGAGGGCGCAACAGCCATTACCTGCTCAGCTGAAGCTGAGGAGCTTCCTGGAACGGAGGATATGTTCTGATGCCTGACAGGTCAGTAATCAGAACAGCATTTATCAAATCAGTTCCTATACTCTGCAGCTACATTTTCCTCGGAGCCGCCTACGGCATTACCATGCAGGCCTGCGGCTTTGCCTGGTACTGGTCGCTGCTTGTAAGTCTTATAGTTTATACGGGAGCCTATCAGTTTGTGCTGATAAGCTTTCTTGCAAATGGAGTGCCGATGCTTACGATGGTGCTGACCGCACTCCTCATGAACAGCCGTCAGAGCTTTTATGCGCTGACCTTTCTTAAGGACTTTAAGTCGATGGGCAGACGCAGGCTGTTTATGATGCATACGCTTACAGATGAGACCTATGCGGTAAACTGTACTCTCGGCTATCTGCCGGAGGGTGAGAGGCAGGACGTTATGTTCTGGACGGCACTCTTCAGCTGGCTGTACTGGAGCACAGGCTCTGTGCTCGGCGGCATTATGGGACAGCTCCTGCCGTTTGACCTTGAAGGTATTGATTTCTGCATGACGGCGCTGTTTGTTATCATATTTGTGGATCAGTGGGAGCGCATCAGGAATCACATGCCGGCTCTCTGCGGACTGATTGTAGGTGTGATATGTCTGCTTGTCTTTGGCCAGAGCAGCTTTATGCTGCCGGCACTGCTTATAGTTTCAGCACTGCTTACAGCAGCAGACAGGCTTACAGGAGATAAAAAAGAATGAGCACAGCATTGACATTTATAATGATAGCTGTCTCGGCGGCAATAACCTTCATGCTGAGGGCATTGCCGTTTTTCGCATTTTCCGGGGAAAGGGAAATGCCGGAATGGCTGGAGAGACTCGGGCAGGCGCTGCCGCCGGCAATAATGGCGGTGCTTATAGTATATTGTCTGAAGGATATTTCGACGGCTTACAGAACAGAAGCACTGCCGAAGCTTGCAGGAGTGGCTGCAACAGTGATAGTCTATAAGCTTAAGCATAATACGCTTGCAGGACTTGTGGCAGGAACAGCAGTATATATGCTGCTGATCAGGGTGCTCTGACGGTGCGGGCCGCGGGTTAACCTCAGGTCGAGGGATAAACCTCAGGCCGCAGGATAAAACGCGGAACAGGGACTCCGCAGCCTGAGTTCACAAAAGAAAGATACACCGGAACAGGTGTACGGCACAGACAGGGAAGGAAATCTGTACCATAAAGGCAGTTATAAAGGGTAGAGGTAAGAAATGTTCAGATTGACGGCTGATAAGCAGAGCAGTAACAGCGTAGTCGTTGGTTATAACGAATGGGACATATTTTATTTTATATTGCGTACGATGACTATATGTCTGCTTACGATATCTCTTGCGGTAGCAGTGCCGCTGCTGTGGAGAGGCTTCTATTACATGCATATAGATAAGCTTGGATTGGATAAGCTTACAGGCTGGAGCTATGACGAGATTAAGGAAGCATATGACCGCATGATGGATTTCTGCATTTGGGGAAGGAATTTCAACACCGGAGTGCTTAAATGGTCAGCCGCGGGCGAGCAGCACTTTGCAGACTGCAGCCTGCTGTTTCATCTTGATACGCATATACTGATCATATCGGTTATGCTTACGGCAGGTCTCTATGCGGTAAAAAAGGTAGGGGCAGTCAGGGAAATGCATCCGTTCGGCCGTGGTCCGCTCTTCTGGGGCGGCCTTATACCTGTAGTTCTGATACTGCTCATAGGTCTTGCAGTGATATTCGTTGATTTTGACAGAGCCTTTGTCATTTTCCATCAGATGTTCTTTCCCGGCAGGACCAACTGGCTCTTTGATCCGGAGACAGACGAGATCATCAGGGTGCTGCCGGAGGTTTTCTTCAGAAACTGCGCACTTTTTATAGCCGGTATAATCATAGTATTCGGAAGCTTTATGATGTATCTGGATTACAAACTGAGGTCAGCGGCAGGAAAAGCTAAGGCTGACTGATTTCGGAACACTTCGTAATAAGATATTGGGGTCAAAAGCATTTTGCCCCAACTGAGCCTGCAAGCTTCAAAAGCATTCAAGAATAGCGCATTTCTGCAAAAAAATAGATTTTTTATCTATGCTTTTACGGGTCGCAATAAAGGGGAAATGCTGTATGCTGCTTTCACTTGAACATATAACCAAATCATATACTGCAGGCCGTATACTGCTTAATGACACCTCATTCTTTCTGAATGAGGGCGAGCGCGTCGGCATTATCGGCATCAACGGCACAGGCAAATCCACGCTGCTGCGTATTATAGCGGGCGAAGAGGAGGAGGATGAGGGCAGAATAAGCAGAGCCCGCAATACCGTCGTAAGATATCTCCCGCAGACCCCTGTATTTAAGGCAGGAGCAAGCGTACTGGAAAGCGTGCTGAGTCAGGCCGGACACGGTGTAACCGAGGCGGAAGCAAAGAGCATGCTTACAAGGCTTGGAATATATGATTTTGATCAGCCGGCAGAGGAGCTCTCAGGAGGGCAGAGAAAGAGGCTTGCACTTACGGCAGTTCTGCTTGCAGACTGTGATGTACTGGTGCTCGACGAACCGACCAACCACCTCGATTCTGAGATGTCAGCCTGGCTTGAGGAGAGGCTTAAGAGCTGGAAGGGTGCACTTGTCATGGTTACTCATGACAGATATTTTCTGGACAGCGTCTGCACGCGTATAGCAGAGCTCGACAAGGGAAAGCTGTATTCCTATGATACCAATTACAGCGGCTTTCTCAAGCTTAAGGCGGACCGAGAGGCATCACAGCAGGCCTCGGAGCGAAAGCGCCAGTCCATACTCCGCAAGGAGATAGAGTGGATGATGCGCGGAGCAAGAGCACGTTCAACCAAGCAGAAGGCACACATACAGCGGTATGAAGCGCTGAGAGACATGAAAGCCCCGGAGACCGACAGCAGGGTCGAAATGAGCTCAGTGTACACAAGGATGGGCCGCACGACGGTAGAGCTGCTTAACATCAGCAAGGCCTACGGTGACAAGGTGCTGATAAAGGACTTCACCTACAGATTTCTGAAAAATGACCGTGTCGGCTTTATAGGCCCTAACGGCTGCGGCAAAACTACGCTTATGAAGATGCTGGCTGGTCTTATCGAGCCTGACAGCGGAGAGATAGTAATCGGCCAGACAATAAAGCTTGGCTATTATACTCAGGAGATAGCGGATAATCCATCAGCGGGCATCGCATATATGGATCCTAAGCTCAGGGTAATAGATTATATAAGAAATACTGCGGAATACGTCCGTACCTCAGACGGAATGATGACAGCATCGGCGATGCTTGAGCTATTTCTGTTTCCGGGCGAGCAGCAGTACAGCCTTATCGGCAAGCTCTCCGGAGGGGAGCGGCGCAGGCTTAATCTTCTGAGAGTGCTTATGGAGGCACCTAATGTGCTCATACTGGATGAGCCTACCAATGATCTGGACATAGCGACGCTTCAGATACTTGAGGACTACCTCGACAGCTATCAGGGCATAGTCATAACTGTTTCGCACGACAGGTATTTCCTGGATCGTGTAGTCGGACGGCTGTTTGCCTTTGAAGGCAACGGAGTGCTGAGACAGCACGAGGGCGGATATACAGATTATGAAAACCGCCTTAAGGAGGAGGCTGCAGGCAGTGAAGCTGTTGCTGAGAGCAAGAACAGACGCAGGCAGGGCAGTAACAGCAGACAGAGCACAGGTGAGTCCGGAACCTCGTCCGGATTGAATGAGAGATTAAATGAAGCTGCAGCGGCTAAAAATGCATCAAAAGATATAAAAGCCGAAGATACTGCAGCTGCTTCTGATTCCGGGCGAAGACATGAGCGGAAGCTTAAGTTCAGCTATAAGGAACAGAAGGAATTTGACACTATAGATGACGACATAGCGGCGCTGGAATCAGAGATAGAGGCAGCAGAGGCAGAGATGAATGCCAATGCGACCAATTCGGCTAAGCTCACAGAGCTCACAGAAAAGCTCACAGGACTTCATGAGGCACTTGACACCAAAATGGAGCGGTGGATGTATCTGAATGAGCTGGCAGAGAAAATAGCTGAGCAATGAACCAATAGTCAGCGGCCTCCGGCGGATCGCACGGATTTGCAGAGGAATTCGCTGCTTTGCAGCGCAAATTCGGCGTAAAAAACGCTTTAATCAGCATTTCCATAATAATGATGTAATGATGCCTGAGACATAAGCTTTAAAATCCTCCTGCAGGCAAGCTATCAGAGGATTTTAAAGTTTATGCCCTTGATATAATGATGTTGGGGTCAGAAGTATTTTGCCCCTGGTACCTGATAATATGACTGATATGATATATGGCGAAAGCCTCGGGCTTGCTGCAATGACTATAAGACTGGTCCTTGCAACGGCTCTCGGCTTTACTGTCGGAATAAACAGAGAAAAGAAGCGACGGGGTGCTGGAACCAGAACACATGCACTGGTAAGCATGGCATCCTGTCTTGTGATGATAACAAGTGAATATATTGCCGTACGCTTTCCGGGCTATAACGGAGATGTGGCAAGACTCGGAGCTCAGGTCATAAGCGGCATGGGCTTTATCGGTGCCGGAACCATAATGGTAACGCGCTATAACCATATCAGAGGACTGACGACCGCAGCGAGCCTTTGGGCCACGGCCTGCCTTGGGCTTGCAGTAGGCTCCGGCCTCATTTCAGCCAGTCTTATAGCAGCTGCAATTATGCTGTTTCTGCTCATTACGGTTGAAAAGATGGACAAATACATGAAGACCAATACCATAGTTATGGATTATCTCATAGTATTTGAAAGCATGATGGCATTTTCCAGATTTTTAGAGGAGATAAAGCAGGCTCATATCAAGATAAACAATATCGAGATAAACCGAGACAGCGCAGAGGGAAGCGCAGTGATAGTCATTGCAACCCTTGAAAAGCAGAAAAATCTTGAGAGCTTTATGGAGGAGCTGAGATACAGAGACGGCATCGAGCTCATGAATGAGCTGTAAAAATGCAGCTGTTCATCATATGCGGATTATGGTTATGAATCATCTGGCTGTAAATGAATCTGTGCTTCAGACTATGGGCAGACATAAGTCTATAAGTCAATAAGCCAATAAGCCAATAAGCCGCACTCAGCATACATAGAGCTAGCTGCACAGACTGCAGCAGCACCGGAAAAGCATAGGAAAAAGGCATAATAGTATTATGAAAAATGATAAGACAAATGTAATGAGACTGCTTGAACAGCATAAGGTTCAGTATGAGAGCCATGATTACAGCAGCACAGAGGCAGTGAGCGGTACAGAGGTTGCTGCCGTGCTCGGAGAGGATCCTGAGCGCGTATTCAAGACGTTGGTTACAACAGGCAAATCAAAGACTAATCATGTATTTGTGATACCGGTCGAAAAGGAGCTGGATCTGAAAAAAGCCGCCAAGGCAGCAGGTGAGAAGTCAATAGAGATGCTTAAGCAGAAGGATCTCCTGCCGCTTACCGGCTATATGCACGGAGGCTGCTCGCCTATAGGCATGAAGAAGCAGTTTCCGACCATATTGGATGAGAGCGCACGAGACAAGGATACCATCATCTTCAGTGCAGGCAAGATAGGCTGGCAGGTTGAGCTTAAGCCGGAGGATCTGGCTAAGCTTATACGTTTTGAATATGCGGATGTAACGATTAAGGACTGAATATATAATGAATGCTAAGGAAATAAAGGAAATAAAAAAACTCTACACCAAGGAGCGCTGTTCAGTTGCAAGACTCTGCGGCTGCTATGTAAACGGAGAAAAGGAAAAGGTAGCTTCATTTACAGGCGGCCTCATAGGCATGGAGGACGAGGAGCTGTTCAAGTACAT
>CAVALT010000024.1:0-12102 GCA_963589455.1 Clostridiales bacterium | reverse complement strand
TTCCTATATGAGGGAGCTGCAGATACCTGGCTTTACGGAATACCCTGATGTGACCGCCAGCGCCTCCGAGGACTTTGCCAATGTTGCAGAACGTGTGCCGAGCAGCTTTATGTACCTTTCAGCAGGTTTTATGGATGAACGTGGAGCCTATTCCGCACATAATCCGAAGGTGCGCTTCAATGAAGAAGTATGCCCGATCGGTGCAGCGTGCCTTGCGCACTGTGCTGACCGCTGGTTAGCGAACGCGAGTGAAAAGGACGAATAGAAAATTTAAGGAAACGCTGATTAAAGCGTTTCTCACGCCGTATTTACGCTGCGAAGCGGCTAATTCCCTTGTGAATCCGTGCAATCCGCCGGAGGCTGTTAAGAAAATGCTGATTAAATCAGCATTTTCCTAAATCAGCATTTCCTAACGCCTCTGTATATTCGGCCTTCTTGCCGGCTTTATGGATATGAATAAAGGCGATTGCTAAAATAACGAGTGAAGCAGCTGCTAAGGCGAGAGATACATATGCAAATTTATCACTGATTTCTCCAAGAACCTCACTGAGGCAGGTATCATAAAGTCCGTGGAGTATAAACGGAAGCAGTATTCCCAGAACGGTATAACGCTTTTGACCTGTCTTCATTCCCTTGCCGATAAAATATCCCATGATGAAGCCATATCCGCAATGCATCGCTGTCAGTCCCCTGACAAGCATCATTCCGGCATTGGCGCCGAATGCATATACAATGGATTCTGTAATCTGGAAGCCAATTCCAACAATCATCATAAGTGAGGTGACGTCAAGCCATGAACAAGGATACGGATTTTTCTTAAGCAGGCTCTTGAGTATCCGATATTTTGCCAGCTCCTCAGCAAGTGCGAGTACAATAAAATTGTAATAGATTGCACGCGGCACGGCTCCGACACCTAGCACAGCCAGGATTCTTTCAATCACAAAAAATATCACCGACAGCGGTAGCACAAGCAGTGCACAGGGAATAGCTCCTCGCTTTAAGGCACTGGTGCATATATTTTTGTATTCACTGTCCTCTGCTTTTCTTCTTTTCAGCCAGATGAATATTAAGACAGCCGGAACCAGACTCAGGATAAAAACCAAAATTAACATTTATGCATTCCTTTCCGCATATAAAGATAAGAATTTAGATTCTGACATTATTTACTTCACCAATATAAACCCCTTAATTATCAGTCGGCAATACGTTTTTTCTTTTCAACGTGCTGCCAAACTATTATACTGTAAAAACATGGTATCTGTTCAGCTGCATCGCGGATTTGCGTAGCAAATTCGAGATAGGTGCGAAAGTTACAAAAAATGATCATTTCATCGGTGCAGAATGAGGAACCAAAATGTCAGGGAAATGCTGATTAAATCAGCATTTCCCTGACAGCCTTCAACGTATCGCACGGATTTACAAGGAAATTAGCTGCTTCGCAGCGTGAATCCTGAATCTGATGTGGAAAACACTTTAATCAGCATTTCCATAAAAGAGAAGACAAGTATGAGGATGAAGCTTACAGGGAAGCAGGCATATTTTACAGTGAGGAAGGATAAATGGTAATCAGAAAAGCGACAGAAGAGGATATTGATTCAGTAGAAAGGATCTACGATGCCATACATACTGAGGAAGAGCAGGGTAAGCAGACTATAGGATGGATTCGCAATGTGTATCCGGTGCGCAGTACAGCTGAGGCCGCACTGCAGCGAGAGGATCTGTTTGTGATGGAGGATGAAGGAAAAGTATGCGGAGCTGCCATCATTAATAATACACAGGTGGACAGCTATAATGCAGGAAGCTGGGAGCATAAAGTGTCTGATCAGGAGGTATGTGTGCTGCATACACTGGTGATTGATCCGGCCTGTGCAGGCAGAGGCTGCGGAAAGGCATTTATTACTTTTTATGAAAATTATGCAAGGCAGACAGGCTGCACGGAGCTTAGAATTGATACCAATGCTAAAAATGCGGCTGCACGCAGGATGTATAAGAAGAATGGCTACACTGAGATCGGAATCGTTCCGACTGAATTTAACGGCATACCGGGAGTAAATCTGGTGCTGCTTGAAAAATATCTCGGAGAAGGCTGATGAAAATGTAAACAGCCCGGAGAAAAAGATGTGAAACCTTAAGTTATTGTATGACAGCTGGTTCACATCTTTTTTTGTATTTTTTCGCAAATGATGATTAAAGCATTTCCTACACCGGAATTACGCTGCAAAGCAGCAAATTAAGAAGAGAATATGGACAATCTGGTATCAGTTGAGGTCAAATGCTTTTGACCTCAACATCATTTAATACCGGATAAGTACAATCTTTTTTCTTATTAAGGTGGCGGGCGGCATTTTAATGTTGTATAATAACTTACAAAGAAATGACTGAAAACATCGTCATTTTTGTAAAAAACATCTAAAATAACAACATCTGCATTTTACAAATGCTTTTAAAGATTGCAGGAGCACGCAGTGCATAGCAATCTGATATCAGTTGGGGATAGATTCTTTTGAACCAAACATCATTTTATATGCAGAGGATTACGGAGTTTATATATGGCAGAAAGATGGGCTGAAGAGTTCAGAGCAGGCACGCTTACGGATGGCTGGAAATATTTCGGAGCGCATCCATGTGAGAGAGAAGGGCAGCAGGGCTGGATATTCAGAGTATGGGCACCACAGGCAAGAGCAGTTTCGATAGTCGGGGATTTTAACGGCTGGACTGTCGGGGCAAACAGTATGCAGAGTGAGCTTGGCATATGGGAGGGCTTTGTTCCGGGACTTGAGAGATATGACATTTATAAATATGCAATAGAGGGAGTAGACGGAACAGTGAGGCTTAAGGCTGATCCATATGCCGTACATGCAGAGACCAGACCGGCCACCTGCAGCAAGCTTTATGAGCTCAATGACTTCAGCTGGACTGATGAGCAGTTCATAAAGGACAAAGCCTCACGCAGGCTGTATGACGGACCTCTTAACATTTATGAGGTTCATCTCGGATCGTGGAAGCAGCGCAGCAACGGAGACTTCTATGATTATGCGAGCTTTGGATATGAGCTTGCTGCATATGTTAAGGAGCTGGGCTTCAATGCAGTAGAGCTGCTGCCGCTTACAGAGTACCCGTTGGATGATTCCTGGGGCTATCAGGTTACAGGCTACTTTGCACCGACCTCAAGATACGGCACACCGGATGCCTTTAAGCAGATGGTGGACAATCTGCATGCACAGGGCATCAGCGTTATTCTCGACTGGGTGCCGTCACATTTCTGCAAGGATGAATTCGGACTGATAGATTTTGACGGCTCAAGCTGCTACGAATATGCTGATCCCAACAAGAGAGAGCACAAGTCATGGGGCACTAATGTATTTGATTTCGGAAGGCCTGAGGTTGTTAGCTTCCTCTGCTCCTCTGCAAGGTACTGGCTTGAGGAATATCACATAGACGGACTGAGAGTAGATGCGGTGGCATCCATGCTTTACCTTGACTATGACAGACCAAACGGTGAATGGACGCCGAACAGATACGGAGGCCATGAAAATCTTGAGGCAATCAGCTTCCTGCAGAAGCTTAACACAATGGCATTTTCCGTTAATCCTAATGTGCTGATGATCGCCGAGGAATCAACGGCCTGGCCGCTTGTTTCAAAGCCTGTGGATGCAGGGGGACTCGGCTTTAACTTCAAGTGGAACATGGGATGGATGAACAACATGTGCCACTATCTGAAGATGGATCCCTTCTTCAGAAAGGACAACCACAACGATATTACCTTCTCGCTCATGTATGCATTTTCAGAAAATTTCATCCTGCCTATGTCGCATGATGAGGTAGTGCATATGAAGGGCTCCCTGGTCAATAAGATGCCGGGAGAGTATGACAGGCAGCTGACCTGCGTAAGGGGCTTCTATTCATATATGATGACGCATCCCGGCAAAAAGCTTCTTTTTATGGGACCGGAGCTTGGACAGTGGCATGAATGGGATTCAAAGGGACAGATTGACTGGTATCTCCTTGACAGCGAGCTGAATCAGAAGCTTCATGAGTTCTTTAAGGATATCAACAGCTTCTATCTTAATACTCCGGAGCTGTGGGAGATTGATTATGACTGGAGCGGCTTCGAGTGGCTCGTAACCGATGACACAAGAAATAATATGGTTGTTTTCCTCAGAAAGGATAAGGCCGGCAATGAGCTGCTGTGCGCGGTTAATTTCTCGCCTAATGAGATAGATAATTATCGTATAGGAGTTCCGGAGCATAAGGAATATAAGCCTGTATTTAACACAGAGGATCTTAAGTACGGCGGAAGCGGCTTCGGAGATAAAAAGGCAGTTAAGGTTGAACGCATCGGACACAACGGCCGCAGCACCTCGATTACAATCAGGATCCCGGCCTTCGGTGGAGTATTTTATAAGGCCAGCGGTACGCTGCCGCCGGAGAAGCCGCGTAAGACTGCAAAATTAACTGCAGATAAAAAGACCGCCGCAAAGCGGACGAAGCCGTCAGCCGCAAAAGCCGCTGCGGCAGAGGATAAGCAGGAGACAGCAGCAGCCAGGGACTCTGCCAAAGGGTCAGATGCTGCAGGGAAAAGAAAAACTGCGGTAAAAACAAAAACAAAGACCGCCGCATCCGTCGGGCTAAAAAATAAAAAGGAGAAGGGGATATGAAAAAGGAATGCATAGCAATGCTTCTTGCAGGAGGACAGGGCAGCCGCCTCTATGTTCTCACGAGCAATGTAGCTAAGCCTGCGGTATCATTCGGAGGCAAATACCGCATAATAGATTTTCCGCTGTCAAACTGCACCAATTCGGGCATAGATACAGTCGGAGTGCTGACTCAGTACAGACCGCTGGAGCTGAACAGCTATATCGGAAGCGGTCAGGCCTGGGATCTTGACTCCTCGAGCGGCGGAGTTCATATACTTCCTCCTTACATGGGATCGTCCGGAGGTACCTGGTACAAGGGCACGGCCAATGCCATCTATCAGAATATCAGCTTCGTGGATATGTATGATCCGGAGTATGTGGTCATTCTTTCGGGCGATCACATTTACAAGATGGACTACGCAAAGATGGTTGATGCTCACAAGAAGGCAGGTGCAGCCTGCACTATCTCTGTCATGGAGGTTCCGTGGGAGGATGCTTCACGATTCGGAATAATGAGCGTGGATGAGGATATGAACATTACCGAGTTCGCAGAGAAGCCGAAGGAGCCTAAGAGCAACCTGGCCTCCATGGGCATATATGTCTTTACCTGGAAGACACTGCGGGAATATCTGACTAACGATGAGGCAGATCCTGCTTCGGAAAATGATTTCGGCAAAAATATCATTCCAAACATGCTTGCAGCAGGAGAGAAGATGCTTGCATACCGCTTTGAAGGCTACTGGAAGGATGTAGGAACTCTTGAGTCACTCTGGGATGCCAACATGGATATGCTTGACCCTGAGAGCGGCCTCAATCTTATAGATGATTCCTGGCCTATATATGCACAGACCTTTGCGGCTCCGGCTGCATTTGTAGGACCGTGGTCGGATGTATCCAATACGGCCTTCAACAGAGGCGATATCATAGACGGCAAGGTAAATAATTCGGTTCTTTCACAGAATATAAGCATTGCAGAGGATGCGGTAGTAGATCATTCCGTGCTCTTCCCGGGAGTAAGGGTTGAGTCAGGAGCAGTTATACAGCATGCCATCATAGGCGAAGGCTGCATCATAGGAAAGGATGCTCATATAGGAGAGGCTCCCGGCGAGGGAGAGACTGATGAGGCCGGAATAACAGTTCTTGGGCCAGGCTGCATTATAGAAGAGGGCCGCGTTATTAAGGCAAGACGCATGCTTGATTCCACAGGAAAGGAGGTAGCAAGATGATAGGCATTCATGGAATAGTATTTGCATACCAGCAGAGAGATAACCTTCAGGAGCTTATCACTCAGAGAGCCTCGGCTTCGCTTCCGTTCGGAGGAAGATACAGAGCGATTGATTTTGCAATCTCCAATCTGGTAAATGCCGGAGCTGTTGATGTAGGAGTCCTGGTTCAGGAGAGATATCAGTCTCTGCTTGACCACCTCGGAACAGGCAAGAACTTTGACTTATCGCGTAAGAGAGGCGGACTGCGCATACTTCCTCCGTTCAATATCATGGAAAATGATGGACGCAAGAACTTCCGCGGCAAGATGGATGCGCTCTGCGGAGTACGAGGCTATATAGCTGATATCAAGCAGGATTATGTGGTGATGCTTGACGGAGATCTGGTTACCAATCTGCCTATAAAGGATATAGTCGAGGAGCATATCAGAACCAATGCTGACATCACGGTAGTATGCGGCAATGACAGCTTCTATGTAGACAGCGGTACCTATTTTAAGACGGATGAGACCGGCAGAGTTACAGATGTGTTCTACAATGTTCATACACCTGCCGGAAGAAGAGGCCTGGAGGTATATGTATTATCCAAAAAGCTTCTGCTTGAGGCAGTTGACTACTGCATAAGCCATGATAAATACAGCCTGCGCAAGGATGTGCTGCAGGAGAGAAAGGATGAGCTGAATATCCGTACCTATGTATGGAACGGCTTCGCAGCACAGGTCAGAAGTGTCAAAGAGTACTTTGAGCGCAGCATGCAGCTCTTAAATCCTGATATCAGAGCAGATCTCTTTAATCCTGACCGTCCGATCAAGGCTAAGGGTGCAGATAAGTCCTCTGCTGTAATAGCACCGGGAGGCTGTGTGCATAATTCGATAATCGGTGACGGCAGTCTTATACAGGGAATAGTTGAAAACTCAATACTGTTCCCTGGAGTCAGAGTAGGCAGAGGAGCAGTAGTAAGAAACTGCGTACTCTTTAAGGAGACAACTATAGGAGAACGTGCGGAGACGGCATTTATCATAGCAGATAAGCGTGTTAAGGTTACCGACGGAAGCACTCTGATAGGAAGTGCACTGTATCCGCTTGCAATCGCAAAGGAAAGCACTGTATAAGCACAAGGCAGTGCAGCTATCAGCTATCAGAACCGTGTAAGGTGTGCTTACAGGGCTGATAGATAAGAGAAACAGAAAAATAAGTGAGATAAGCGTGATATGCGAAATAAGCGAGTTAAGGAAAAGATGATTTAATCAGCATTTCCTAAAAATAAAAAGCCCCGGCAGCAGATAAAAGCTGCAGGGGCTTTTAAAAATGATATCAGAACAAGACTTTGTTGAAGCTCAGCATCATATACAAGGGAAACGCTGATTTAATCAGCATTTTCCAAGGTAGCTGTCAATATGCAGTATTGTTTACTTCAGCAGCCTCCATACCGTGCTTCGGCTTATGCCGAGATGCTTGGCTGTCTGAGACTGGTTCATATTTTCGGATTCATATACCATGTGGACTATGTCGCGTTCAATCTCCTCCAAAGTGCGGTCAAGGTTGATGCCGGGATGAAGATTGTCATTTCGCTTATAGCTCTTCTTGGCAAGCACGCGCCTTACGCTTTCGGCTGAGATATAGGCGGCCTCTGAATTAAGCACCAGCTCCTGAACAGTCTGGTACAGCTGGTAGACATTCCTGTCCCAGTGGTGATTCTGCAGAAGCAGCATAGCGTCCGTAGTAAAGCCCATTACCTGAGTGCCGTTCTCAATGTTGCAAACATTGGTATAAAGCGATGCAAGCGACGGTATCTCGCTTCTGCGCTCTGACAGTGACGGAAGCATCATCCTCAGGCAGTTCACATTTTCATTAAGATAGAGATACAGATCATCAGAAGGCTCGTTCCCGTCTATGATGCTGTAGGAGAACATGAGACGGCTGTTCGTGAAGATGTTGGACTCCTTGAAATAGATCATGAGTCTTTGCTGCCATACCGGCGGAATCAGTTCCATACGCTTAAAGTAGAGCGTAAGTCCGCCTGTATTAAGCGGAGAATAATCATTTTCAATCAGATACTTCCAGCCCTTTTCATCGAGCAGTCCGGCATCGATAATGATCATGGAGCTGTTGCGAAGCCTGCTGCGGGAATAGATATAAAAGGCAAAGCGCTCCTTGCCTGTGCCGCGGTCACCGAGTATCATAACGGGCTGCTTCATTTCCGAATAACGGTTGCAGGTCTCGAGCAGAGTTGCTGAAATGTCTTCATTTCCAAGATAATATTCGAGAGGATATACATCCGTAAGTCCCTGCTCAGCAGAAACCTCACGCAGTGAATACTTGTCATACATGTCGACCTTACGGTCTACGTTGATCCTGTAGGCACAGAAATCCATGCCGTTGGTGGAAATGCGGCTGCCGTGTATGTTGTAGACTGAGCGGGCACGATTGCGTATCATGCTGGTTCGGCCCCTTGCAATGACTCCGGTGCAGTTGCTCTTTAGGATCTCAAGTATCTCCTCCGGCAGCTCGTCTGAGGAGGAATAATACAGCTCGCCGTAGGAATTATAGATGACGGTGATAAAGTCAGAGCCTGCAATGATGCCGGTAAAGAGATCTATACGCTGATTCATGGCATCATAGTTTTCAAGGATGTTGACAGTGGAATCTATGGCAGACTCGATGCTCTCTATGCCGGAGGTGATGAGCAGCGACTGCATATCCATATCTCTGGCACAGTTAACAGACATCATGTCGCCTACTATAAGCTTGAAGCCCTGATTCTTAAGGACATTGAGGTTCTCTATGCATTCCTCGGAGCTGTGTATGGTGCATACTCTGAAGTCATACTGAATGATGCTCCGGAGCATCTTGGCAGCCTGAGTAATGCTGGAGTACCCAACAACAGCATACTTTTCACCGGTCTCATTTGCCGTACGTATAATACGGAGAATGTCATAGACCGAGGGCGCTATATCATAGGTAAGAATACTGAAATTCCTGCGTATCATCTCTGTTGTGCAGCCGCGCGACAGTATGGCATCAACACTTTTGTTGAGGCCCATAAGAGCAGAGTCCTTGCTGTTCTCATCTATAATGCCGTTGTATACCTCAAGCTCAATATCCGAGCGCCGTGCGGCAATATTTTCCACAAGATCACGCATCCCCTCATAGGGAGGAACACAGAGAATTCTGAATTTACGCATATTGATACCTCGTAAATGTGTAATTGTTCAGCAACACCGGAAAATACTGTAAATGCTGAGCTGAGTCTGCTCGGAAAAGCATTTACATGCTTTTTCCGGTGGCGGTCAAAGCGCGAAGCACCTCTGAACCGCCGCATCGCGCATCGCCTTGCGATGCAGCGATGTGGTGCTGAACAGTTACTAAAATGCATGCATACAAAATCTTTAACAGTATTTTATCGTCTGGTGTTCAAATATGCAACACATTTAATTTAGTTGTTTCTGATTTGTGCGTGCAGAATTGTACAGAAATATTGTAAGAAAAAACAATAATATTTATAATCTCAGCAGAATGTGAAAATTATGTCAAACATAATTGCGGAACAAATTATTGCGTATTATAAACGGAGGGTAAAAAATGCTTACAAAGTACAGTCTTAAGATGCCTCGCGAGGTATACAGCGGTGAGAACGCTCTTGAGAATATTAAGCCTATCTTAGAGAAGAACGGAGCTAAGAAGGTTGCTTTATTTACAGATAAGGGAATCGAGAGCACAGGTCTTATGGATTATCCGATCAGCCTTATCAAGGAGGCAGGCGCTGAGGTTGTATTATTCGATGATCTTCCGAGAGAGCCAAGCTACATCCAGGCACAGGAGGTTATTGACCAGTTCAAGGCAGCAGGCTGTGACTTCATCGTTGCATGCGGCGGCGGAAGCGTACAGGATACAGCTAAGCTTGCTTCAATTCTTATCACAGATGAGTATGGAGTTAAGGAGCTTCTCGATGATCCTAAGAGAGGAAGAAAGCACATCAAGACTCTTATGATTCCTTCAACTGCAGGTACAGGAGCAGAGGCTACACCTAATGCTATCGTAGGCGTTCCTGAGAAGCAGGTTAAGATCGGTATCGTTAATGAGGAGATGATCGTTGATTACGTTATCCTCGATGCAGTTATGATCAAGAAGCTTCCGCGCAAGATTGCAGCAGCTACAGGCGTTGATGCTCTTGCACACGCTATCGAGTGCTATACCTCAAACAAGGCTAATCCGTTCTCAGATACCTTTGCACTCAGAGCACTTGATCTTATCCTCAACAATATCCTTGAGGCATGCAACAATCCGGATGCAATGGATGCAAAGAACCAGATGCAGATCGCTTCCTTCCTTGCAGGCGTAGCTATCACAGCCAGCGGTACAACAGCAGTACATGCACTCAGCTATCCTCTTGGTGGAAAGTACCATATTCCGCACGGTGATTCAAATGCTATCCTTCTTGCACCTGTTATGAGATTCAATGAGTCTTACTGCAGAGAGAGACTTGCATCAGCTTATGATCAGTGCGTACACACAGAGAAGACCTGCAAGACAGATGAGGAGAAGTCAGCCTTCATCATCGAGTGGCTCGGCAATATCGTTAAGGAGCTTGACATTCCTACAAGCCTCAGCCAGGCTTACGGAGTACCTGCAGAGGATATCGACTTCCTTGTTGAGGCCGGTATGCAGCAGCAGAGACTTCTTGTTAACAACATGCGTCCTGTAACACCTGAGGATGCACGCAAGCTCTACGAGGAGATTCTGTAATCAGGAAAATATATTTGTTCAGCACCTTCCGAATTTTAGCATTAATTTGACTGCCTGCAGGCAAATTCACACTGAAATTCGGAAGGCGCTAAAGGCCCGAAGGGCCTTTGGCCAGCCACATCGAGGATTTGCGGAGCAAATTTGAAATGGATGCTAAACAGTTACAATAATATAGTAAATGTTCAGCCGCATCATGAAGCTGCATCAGCAGATTACCGATGTGGCAGCTGCCAAACAGAAACATAATTAAGTACGTTAACAGTGCTTGTATAGAAAGGGATATATTATTATGAAGACTTGTGACATCAAGGGAATCGTAGTTCCGATTCTTACACCGATGAACAATGATGAGGCTCAGACTGTTAATCACGAGGAGCTCCGCAAGCAGGTAGACCGTCTTATCGAGGGCGGCGTTGATGGCATTTTCCCGTTCGGAACCAATGGTGAGGGATATATCCTCAGCATGAAGGAGAAGGAGGAGGTACTTGAGACCGTTATCGATCAGGTTAACGGCAGAGTTCCGGTTATTGCAGGCTCAGGCTGCATTTCAACCTATGATACAATTCAGATGAGCAAGAGAGCAGAGCAGCTTGGTGCTGACTGCCTTTCAATCATCACTCCAAGCTTTGCACTTGCAAGCCAGCATGAGCTTTATCAGCATTATGCAGAGGTAGCTAAGCATGTAGATCTTCCGATCGTGCTTTACAACATTCCTCCGCGTACAGGCAACAAGATCCTTCCTGAGACAGTACGTGCTCTCTGCAAGGATGTTGACAATATCGTAGGTGCTAAGGATTCTTCAGGAGATATCGAGAACCTTAAGGCTTACATCCGTGAGACTCAGGATCTTGACAAGAAGATCTATATCCTTGCCGGAAACGATGGTGCTATCCTTACCTGCCTTAAGGAGGGCGGTGTAGGCGGAATCGCAGGCCGTGCAAACATCTATCCTAAGACAGTATCAAGCATCTATGACAAGTTCATGGCAGGAGACCTTGAGGGTGCTCAGGCAGCTCAGGATGCTGTTACAACCATCCAGAGAGTATTCAAGTTCGGCAATCCGAACACTGTAATCAAGAAGGCAGTTGCTATGCTTGGCTACAATGTAGGAGACAACCGCCGTCCGTTCAACTATCTCTGCGAGGAGGGTGTTGAGGAGCTTAAGGCAGTTCTTGCTGAAAATGAGGCAAAGGGTCTCTGCTGATTTCCTTGAATAAGGGTAACAGTTCAGCACATATCGCTGCATCAATCTGAGATGCACTTTTGCGGCTGTGCCGGACAATTACAGATAATCATATATGGCGGTGTTCTGACTGCAGAGGTGCAGGCGGTATGCCGCCGTTTTTAGGAAAATGCTGATTAAATCAGCATTTACTTAACAGCCTCCGGCGAATCGCACGGATTTACTTTTGGATTAGCTGCTTCGCAGCGTAAATCCGGCGTGGGAAACGCTTAATCAGCATTTCCCTAAACAGCTACTATGATGTCAGCTTCAT
>CAVALT010000023.1:0-12378 GCA_963589455.1 Clostridiales bacterium | reverse complement strand
ATACATTGCATGCAAATTATTTGACACAAAGCAAAACCGTGAAAAATCTGACAGAATTCGTCTGAAGCTTTGTTTAAGCCATATTACAAGTGTTACAGATATAACAATCCTGTTATTTTTATATCAATCATTATCTCATACAGTGCAAAAAACAGCTGCAAAGCATGCAACGAAAAAACATCGGCATGCATTGAATTTTCGTTCAGATAACCTATACTACGTTATAACGTAAATTTATAATACAAATAAATATACATTATAGCGGATATCTGAGCTGGAAGCTTTCGGCTCAGATACCATAATAGTTACATACATTATATGTTATTATTTAGCAACCATCTCGAATTTGCTGCGCAAATCCTCGATGTGGCTGGCCAGAGGCCCTTCGGGCCTTGGCCGCCTTCCAAATCTCAACGTGAATTTGCCTGCAGACAGTCAATTCACGTTGAAATTCGGAAGGTGCTAAACAGATACTATAATATTATTATAAGGTTTAAGGAGAGGAAAATGGATTCACCAAAGTACAATCATGTGACACCAGAGATTCTTGAACAGTTTGAAAAGGTTGTACCGGGTAAGGTACATACCGGCGAAGACATTAACAGTGATTATTTTCATGATGAGATGGCTATCTACGGCAAGGGAGAGCCTGACGTTGTAATTGAGGGTACTAATACCGAGGATATAGCAGCTATCATGAAGATCTGCTATGAGCATGCACTTCCGGTTATTCCGAGAGGTGCCGGAACAGGTCTTGTAGGTGCCTCAGTTGCAGTTAAGGGCGGCATCATGATAGACATGAGCAAGATGAATAAGATCCTTGAGTATGATATGGAGAACTTCGTTGTCCGTGTAGAGCCGGGCGTTCTTCTTAACCAGCTCTCAGAGGATGCACAGAAGAAGGGCCTTCTCTATCCGCCGGATCCGGGCGAGAAGTTTGCAACTCTCGGAGGAAATGTTTCTACCAATGCAGGCGGCATGCGTGCAGTTAAGTACGGTACGACCAGAGATTATGTGCGTGCTATGACAGTTGTTCTGCCTACAGGTGAGGTGATTAAGCTCGGAGCTCCGGTTTCCAAGACCAGCACAGGCTACAGCCTGCTGAACCTTATGATCGGCTCAGAGGGAACACTTGGTATTATTACAGAGCTTACTCTTAAGCTTATCCCTGCTCCGAAGGAGACAATCAGCCTTATCATTCCGTTTGAGAGTCTTGATGACTGCATCGCAACAGTACCTAAGTTTGTAATGAATCATTTCAATCCGCAGGCACTTGAGTTCATGGAGAAGGAGATTGTTCAGGCATCTGAGCATTATCTTGGCAAGAGCGTATTCCCTCAGCAGGTTGACGGAGTAGATGCCGGAGCATATCTGCTTGTAACCTTTGACGGTGAGAGCATGGAGGCACTTGAGGAGCTTACGGAAAAGGTTGCCGAGGTTGTGCTTGAGGCAGGTGCGATAGATGTGCTTGTTGCTGATACTCCGGCTAAGAAAAAGGATGCATGGGCTGCAAGAAACTCCTTCTATGAGGCTATCGTAGCAGAGTCAAATCTGCTTGACGAGTGTGACGTGGTAGTTCCGGTTAACCAGATTGCAAACTATCTCGGTTATGTCAACAGCGTCGGAGAGAAGTATGACTTCATTGTAAGAAGCTTCGGACATGCAGGTGACGGAAATCTGCACATTTACGCTGTATCCAACGATATGGAGGAGACAGAGTTCAAGAAGCAGGTGCATGAATTTATGACAGAGATCTACAAAAAGGCTGCAGAGCTTCGCGGTATGATCTCAGGAGAGCACGGCATAGGCCACGGCAAGAAGCAGTATCTTAAGGAATTTGCAGGCACTGTCAGCATGCGTCTTATGCGCGGCATCAAGCAGACCTTTGATCCTAAGATGATACTTAATCCGGGCAAGGTATGCTTTGATCCTGATGAGGAAGCTTAATTAAGGAAATGCTGATTTAATCAGCATTTCCTTAACAGCCTCCGGCGGAACGCACGGATTTGCAGGGGAATTTGCTGCTTCACAGCGCAAATCCGGCGTGGGAAACGCTTTAATCAGCGTTTCCTTAATAATTGATTTAGTAAGTATTTACTTAATCAGCATTTACATAATTCATATGCTCCCGGGAGTCAGAAGCTTCGGAATCTGCAGCTTTGCCTGCGGAAGGACTTTTGAGCCCGACAGCTTATTATAAAAAGAGGTTAATAAACATTTTATGGCATATTTAATTTCTGAAGAGGCGCAGGATCTCCTGCAGGATGTTAAAAACTTCTGTGATAAAGAGGTAGTTGAGCAGTGCAAGGAATATGATGTTTCCGGCGAATTCCCGCAGGAGATATACGATAAGGTATACGAGCAGGGCTATCAGGCACTTGAGGTTCCTGAGGAGTACGGCGGACCGGGACTTTCACGCGTAGATGTCGCAGCACTTATCGAGCAGATATCAATTGCCGATGCAGGACTCGGCACGGCACTTGCAGCCAGCGGTCTTGCCATGAAGACTGTGCTTATTGCCGGAAATGAGGAGCAGAAGCAGCGTGTCTGCGATCTCCTTATGGAGGGCGGCCTTGGCTCCTTCTGTCTGACAGAGCCGGGAGCAGGCTCAGACGCAAGTGCAGTTAAGACAACTGCAGTTAAGGACGGAGATGAGTATGTGCTGAACGGCAGAAAGTGCTTTATCACCAATGCCGGAGTGGCTTCATTTTACTGTATAGCAGCCATGACTGATAAGTCACAGGGAACAAGAGGTATGTCAATGTTCCTTGTAGAGGCCGGAACACCGGGACTTTCATCAGGACATGAGGAGAATAAGCTTGGCATACGTACCTCGAACACCTGTGACGTTGTGCTTGAGGACTGCAGAGTTCCTGCATCAGCACTTATCGGTGAAGAGGGCAAGGGCTTCGGCATTGCCATGAAGACTCTGGATCAGGCAAGAGTATGGATGGGCTGCGTAGCAGTCGGAATCGCTCAGAGAGGCATCAATGAGGCTGTTGCCTATACCAAGGAGAGAATACAGTTCGGAAAGCCTGTTATAAAGAATCAGGGCATGCAGTTCAAGATTGCCGATATGGAGATCAAGACCGAGACTGCACGTCAGATGATCGCGCATACTCTTACAATGATGGATATGGGTCTTCCGGTAACCAAGGAGTCTGCTATCTCTAAGTGCTATGCATCAGACATTGCAATGCAGGTTGCTTCAGAGGCTATACAGTCCTTCGGAGGCTATGGATATACAAGAGAGTATCCTGTTGAGAAGCTCTTAAGGGATGCAAAGATATTCCAGATATTTGAGGGCACCAATGAGATACAGAGAATAGTTATCGCAGGACAGGTAATCGGCAAATAAGCTGTAATTTGGAGGAACAGATGAATATTTTAGTTTGTGTTAAGCAGGTGCCTGATGACTCAGTGGAGATAGCACTTGATGCAGCGACCGGGGCACCGGCGCTTGAAGGGGTTACACCTGTTGTCAACGCATTTGATACCTATGCTCTCGAGATGGCTGTTCAGCTGAAGGAGGCTGTCGGAGGAGAGGTTACGGTTCTTTCCGTAGGAGATGAGAGCGTTAAGAATTCACTTAAGAACTGTCTTGCGGTAGGTGCTGATTATGCATATCTTGCACCGAATGACTCCTATCAGCAGGACGAGCCGAGAGTTATGGCAAAGGAGCTTAAGGCTGTCAAGGAGGAGCTTGAGGCTAAGACCGGCAAGACCTTTGATATTGTATTCTGCGGCAAGGAGACTACGGATTTTGCTTCTGGACAGGTCGGAATAATGCTTGCAGCTGAGCTTGGCATACCGTCAGTTGCTGATGCTGTAGATATAACAGCAGAGGACGGCAAGGCTGTAGCCAAGCAGGAGACGGAGGAGGGCTACCGTCTTATAGAGGCTCCGCTTCCGTGCCTTATTGCAGTCAATAAGCCGAAGTATGATCCGAGATATCCTACTATAAAGAGCAAGATGGCAGCGAGAAAGAAGCCTATAGAGGAGCTTTCAGCTCCGGAGAAGGCAGATGCTCAGATGTCTGTTGTCAGAGTATATGAGCCTGCAAAGAGAGCTGCCGGAGTTAAGATCAAGGAAGCTGATGCTGAAGAGGCAGTACGCAAGGCACTTGATATTATGGATGAGGCAAAGGTGCTCTGATAAGGCTTGCAGCTCGGAGGAATAGATAAATGAATTATACAGACGGTAAGAATATAATGGTTTATGCTCAGAGTGCTGACGGAGCTGTAATAAGTGCGGCACTTGAGACAATAAGCAAGGCGGCAGAGCTTGCAGCAGCTGCAGGAGAAGAGGCCGTGGCAGTTGTTATAGGCAAGGCTGCTGATACTAAGGCTGTGATTGCAGCAGGTGCATCAAAGGTAATCACAGTTGATGCAGATGAAGCGCTGCAGCCTTCACAGAAGGCCGATGTACTGGTTAAGCTTGCAGAGAAATATCAGCCTAAGGCTCTCTATATGGCAGGAACACCGGAGGGCAAGATGCTTGCACCGGCAGTGGCTGAAGCCTTTGATTCCTGCTGCTTAACCGATGTTACCGGCATAAGCACAGATGAGGTATATACTGTTCTTTCATATAACGGAAATGTGCTCAATGATGTTAAGCCCGGAGCTAAGCTTCCGCACGTGGCAACGATAAGATCCGGATCATTTGCAAAGACACTGGACGATAGCCGTACAGGAGAGCTTATAAATGAGTCCGTAGATGTTGACGATGCAGCAACAAAGGTGCGTGAGGCAGTTAAGGAGATTGCCGAGACTGTCAACCTTGAGGAGGCAGAGATAATTGTATCCGGCGGCAGAGGAATGGGCAGCAAGGAAAATTTTGCACTTGTTGAAGAACTGGCCGAGGTTCTCGGAGGAGTAGTAGGTGCTTCCAGACCTGCAATTGAAGACGGATGGATATCCAGAGCTCACCAGGTAGGACAGTCAGGCAAGATAGTTGCGCCTAAGCTCTACATTGCCTGCGGAATCTCCGGTGCAACTCAGCATGTATCAGGCATGATTGGCTCTAATTATATAGTAGCCATCAACAAGGACGAGGATGCATCAATCTTCTCGGTTGCTGATGTCGGAATTGTCGGCGATGTCAATAAGGTGCTTCCGCTTATGATAGAGGCGCTGAAGAAGAGAAAGGCCTGAATATCAGCCTGAGTCAATAATAACGGTTAATCAGCGTTTCCTTAATAAAAGCATAAAAGAACTAAAAAAAGCCCGCAGTGTAATGATCAGAGATTAGATGATTACATTGCGGGTTTTCCTATGCTGACACGATCAAAGGTATTGCTGATTGTATCGTATTATTCTATGCTGTCAGCGCCAAAAGCCTTTGAGTATGAATGATAATGAGCCACTGTGCATTTCGTGCTGCATCATTTTCATCTTATTCAATAGGAACACGTATCTTCTGATAGGTATAACGCTGTCCGTTCTCATGGAGCTTGGTCTGAACAATGAAGAAGCTCGGACCTGTAACCTTAAAGTTATATCTGTCGATGACCTTCTGTACATTTGAGAACATGATGCGTCTTACGGATTCGTGGTCATCATTATCCTGATCAGGAGGTATCGGGCGTCTGTCAAAGTATTCCAGATATCTGGCGGCGGGTATATATTCAACAGGCTTCGATATATTAAGCCCCTGCTCTCTTGCAAAGGAAGCAGGAACTGCCACGCCCCAGTCAATCACCGGCGGCTGATCAGGACGGCCGTCGACACGTGCTGTTGCACGTACGACAGGCTGCCATTTCTGCCATTCACGCAGTATGTGCTCATTGCCAATACCTTCGAAGGTAAAATTCCTTGTCTGCACAAGAAAGTAAAAATCATCAAACCATCCTACATTCCAGGCCCGCTCATCATAGGCATTCAGGGTGCTGGCCATATCATTTGTATATTCAAGAACGCCCTTAAGGAATCTTATGCGATTCTCAATATCCTCGCGCCGGCTGTTGAACAGCTCGATGGTTTCCGCATAGTTTTTCTCCGCAGTAAGCTCCATTATCTCGCGTCCGGTAAAGCCCATATTCTTGAGCTTAACGCATTCACTGACATTTGATACCCTTACGGGGGTGTAATATCTGTAGCCGTTGTCCGTGATTTTTGGCTCAAGTACGCCATTTTTCTCATGATATTTAACGAAATCCGGTGTTACACCGGTTTTTGCTGCAAATTCACCAATAGGATACCATTTCATCAGATTTTCTCCATACTTATCTTAACTGTTATTTAACACAATTTAGCATATCTGAACAGAATGCACAACAATACAGTCTGATATTTGGACAATATGATTATTGAAGTGGTGCAGCACTGTTTTCTATTTTGTACACAGCAAAAAACAAACGTTCTGTCGGTTCGTTTCTGGATTCACGTAATCAAGGGTACGTGACATTGCAGCAGCAACATGGGCGGACAGACATTAAAAAATGGAGGGGACAATGAAAAAGTTCATCAGTTTGGCACTCGTTGCAGCTATGACAGCTTCACTTGCAGCATGCGGAAGCTCAAGCTCAACAACAGCGACAACAGCAGCAGCTGATTCATCATCAGAGACAGAGGCTGCAGCAGAGAGCGAGGCAGCAGGCTCTGAGGCTTCAGCTCTTACAGATCCGGTAAGCCTTACCTTCTCAGCACAGGAGGTTGGTACAGGTGCTTATACCGTAGCAGCAGCTGTTCAGGCAGCTATGCTTAAGGGTCTTCCGGAGGGCAGCACAATCGATCTTACAACAAACAGCCCGGGAGGAGTCGGAGCACCGGTTCTTATCCAGAACGAGGAGTGCGATATCATCGTTGCTAACGTTGGTCCTTCACTCTGGAGCTATGAGCAGTCTGCAGATGAGTATGACTTCGGCGGATGCACAGATGTAAGATCCATCGGCGGCGGTCTTGGACATACCTTCACAAATGTTATGTTCACTCAGGCATTTGTTGATAAGACAGGCTACACAACACTTGAGGAAGTAATCGCAAACAAGTATCCTATCAAGCTTGTTACCAAGAAGAACGGATCACTTGGCGAGCTTACAGCTGAGAGAGTTATCGAGTCATGCGGCATCTCTGTAGACGAGTTCCTTGAGTTCGCTACATGGGAGAAGACAGGAACAGATGCTCTTAAGAGCGGTCTTCAGGATGATCTCTATGACGCAACAATCGACCACATCGATGCAGGACAGTCAACAACAACCGAGCTTGCTCTTACACATGATATGTACTTCGTACAGCTTAGCGATGAGACACTTGCAAACATGGAGGAGAAGGGTTACGCTCCGCTTACCATGCCTGCAGGAACATGGAACAAGCAGGACAATGATATCCAGACAGTTGGTTCACAGCAGAACCTCCTTGTACCGGCAAGCATGTCTGATGATGTAGCTTATGCTCTTACAAAGGCTATCTGCGAGAACAAGGATGATATGGCTTCAGCTGTTGCATCACTTGGCTACTTCGATCCTGAGACAGCAGGTCTTAAGGAGTTCACTGGTGCTCCGCTTCATCCGGGTGCTGCAAAGTACTTCGAGGAGGCAGGCCTTCCTTACGACGCTGAGTAATCAGCATTTACTTATATAAAAGTCATCTAAAAAAAGAGAGATTTACGGCGCAGGGAGTATCGTTTATCGATACTCTCTGTCAGTAAAGAGAGGTGTTTAAGCGTGTCAGGTTTGTTACAGGGGAGATCCGCAATAGTCACCGGTTCATCAAGAGGCATAGGCAGGGCAATAGCAGAAGCCTTTGCCAGAGAAGGGGCACGGCTTGTCATACACGGTACAAATGAGGAGGCCTTAAGCAAGCTTAAGGCTGAGTTTAATGATCAGGGTGCGGAATGTGAGTATTATGCCGGAGATATAGGAGCAGAGGATACGGCCTTTGAGCTTGCACGGCTCTGCGGGAAATGCTACGGCGGCATAGACATTCTTGTAAATAACGCAGGAATCAACAGCAGACACACCTTTGAGGAGCTGAGCCTCGAGGAGTGGAACAACATGCTTAACATCAATATAACAAGTGCCTTTAATACCTGCAGGGCGGTTATACCGAGGATGCTTGAGGCCGGAAGCGGCTGCATTATCAATATGTCGTCCTCAGCAGGCAAGACTGCCCATCCGAATGCAGCAGTCTGCTACGGAGTAAGCAAGGCAGGAATTAATTCACTGACCCAGAAGCTGGCATACGATTATGCGGCAAAGGGAATCAGGGTAAATGCGATATGTCCGGGACCGATAGAAACGGATATGTCAAAGCAATGGACTCCGGAATACCGTGAAAAGGTATATTCGAGCATACCGATGCACAGGCTCGGAAGACCGGAGGATGTGGCAAATGTCGCAGTATTTCTTGCATCGGACATGGCCGCATTTATATGCGGAGAATCAATTAATGTAAACGGCGGAAAGTACATGAACTGATCCGTCCTGAAATAAACAGTATAAAAAAATATTTCCACTTTAGTTACGGAGGAAAAGAAAGTGACAGACAAGAAAAAGCTTACAGTGCGCCAGATCGCTGCTATTGCAGCCACTGTGTTGTTTTTTGCCTTCCAGATGTATATAGCACTCGTAAAGCAGTTCACACCTATGCTTCAGGGTCCGCTGCACCTGGTATTTGCTCTTACACTTGTTTACATATATTATCCGGCAGATTTCAACTATCGCAAGAAGATCCGCAAGGCCGCAGAGGCTGAGGGCAAAGAGGTTGATGAGGCCGTACTTAACAAGAGAGCATGGATGAACTGGCTTGACCTGCCCTGCTTTGCGGGCGTAGCCTACATGGCCTGGTATGTTATCTCACAGTATGCACGTCTTACCGATTACGTTCTCGGTATTTCAGAGGTTCTTACGATAGACTATGTTGCAATGGTTGTATGCATACTCATACTGCTCCTTGCTGTATATCGTACACTTGGAATGATGCTTACAGGCTTTATCGCTGCATTCATTCTTTTTGCATGGGTTTCACCGCATCTTCCGGGTATCTTCTATACCAAGCCTAAGTCAACCATGATTAAGTTCCTTAATCAGTTTACAGCAGGCATGGTTATGACTGAGAGCGGTATCTTCGGAACCCCGCTTTATACCTCAGCAAGCACACTGTTCTACTTCATGGTATTCGGTGCGTTCTTCTCAGAGATCGGAGGAGGACAGCTCCTTATCGATGTAGGTATGAAGGCCTCCAATAAGTCCTCAGGCGGACCTGCCAAGGCAGCAGTTCTTTCCTCAGGTCTTATGGGCATGATCTCAGGATCAGCCGTTGCAAACGTTGCAACAACAGGTGTTATGACCATCCCGATGATGAAGAAGATCGGCTATGAGCCGGAGGAGGCCGGCGCAGTTGAGGCTGTTGCTTCAACCGGCGGACAGATCATGCCTCCTATCATGGGCGTAGGTGCCTTCATCATGGCCGAGATGCTCGGAATCAGCTATCTTAAGGTAGCAATGGCAGCTATTATCCCGGCTGTTGCATACTATTTTGCAGTATTTGTACTTGTAGACAGAATCGCAGCAAAGCGTGCTCACAATATTAAGTCAGATGTAGACGCAACCATTACCGTTAAGAGAAAGATAGTTCCGCGTCTCTATCTCCTTATTCCGGCAGTTCTGCTCGTTATCTACATTATCCGCGGTGCATCTCTTATGAGAGCCGGCATGATCGGTATCTTTGCCTGCATCGTATGTGACATTATCAACTATTTTGTAAATAAAGAGGACTTTATCAACCTTAAGGCTCTCGGAAGCTGCTGCATGGACGGTGCAAAGCAGGCAGCAAGCATTGCAATTCCGCAGCCTGCGGAATCATCATTAACGTTGTTACAGGACAGACCTCACTTGCAACCAACCTTTCAAACCTTATAACAAAGCTTGGAACAAGCAATCTTTTCCTTGCTCTGCTTATCGGTATGGCAGGCTGCATGGTGCTCGGCATGGCGCTTCCGACCGTTGCTGCTTATCTTGTAGGTACTATCCTTTTCGTTCCTTGTATCAAGCCTATTCTGCTTGGTCTTGGATACAGTGACATGACAGCAAGCATGTGTGCAAATATGTTCGTATTCTATTACGGCATTATGGCACAGATCACACCTCCTGTATGCGTAGCTTCGTATACTGCAGCAGGTATTGCTGACGCCAATGCGATGAAGACAGGTCTTAAGGGCTTTACCTTCGCAATGGTTGGATTCATGGTTCCGTTTGTATTTGTATACAATCCGGCTATCCTGCTTCAGGGTACCGCAGCTGAGATCGTTATCGGAGTAGTTCAGCTGACTATAGGTACATATTTCCTTGCCATAGTTGTATCAGGCTTCTTCAAGAGCAACCTGAACAAGGTAGAGCGTGCGATACTTCTTGTAGCTTCACTCAGCCTTATCGCGCCTGAGATGATAAGCTCAATTATCGGAGCAGTAGTAGGTATTGCAGTGCTTGTGCTTTCAGCAATGAAGGCTAAGAAGACAGCTGCTGCAGCATAAGCAGCACGAATTCCTTTAAGGAGAATCATAAAATGAATTATAAGCATTTACAGCTGCTTACCCCGGACGGACAGGTGTATGTAAATGATCATATGGGCACTGTGGAGGCTATGCTTCCGCCTGAGGCCAGCGACAGAACTGCCCACGGCCCGGCACTCCTGGAGACAGCAGACGGAGAGCTTCTCTGCTGCTGGTTCTCCGGAACCTATGAGGGCAGTGCAGACTGCCACATCATTGTCAGCCGTCTTGAAAAGGGCAGCGACAGATGGACTGAGCCTGCTGTGATCTCAGATGATCCTGAGCGCAGTGAGCAGAATCCGAGCCTGTTCCAGGCTCCGAACGGAGAGATCTGGGCCATGTATACCTCACAGGAGGGACGCAGACCGGACAAGGACAACATGCAGTATACCTCGGTTGTTAAAAAGCAGGTTTCTAAGGATAACGGAAGAACCTGGGGCCCGGCAGAGACTGTATTTCCTAACGAAGGCACCTTCTGCCGCCAGCAGATACAGATACTTTCAAACGGTAACTGGATATTCGGCAACTGGCTCTGCTCTGACAGCGTGAACGGTCTTGCCGGAGATCCTACGGTATTTCAGATATCCGAGGATGAGGGCAGAACCTGGAGACAGGTTGATATGCCGAAAAGCAGCGGCCGCGTTCACCCAAATGTAGTCGAGCTTGATGATAAGGGTCATCTTGCAGCCTTCATGCGCAGCCGTGAGGCAGATTATATCTACAGAAGTGAGAGTAAGGACTACGGCGAGACCTGGTCAGAGCCGGTTCCTACAGTACTCCCTAATAATAATTCCAGTATAAGTGCCATAAAGCTTCAGAGCGGACGTCTGGCTATAGCCTATAATCCGACTCATGCTCCTAAGATCGCAAAGGGCGGAGCAGCATGGCCGGGACTCAGATGCCCGGTAGCAGTGGCACTGTCAGAGGACGGAGGACTGACCTTCCCGATGATCCGCAATATGGAGCTCGGTGAGGGCTATACCGGAGATGAAAATACTACCAACAATCTCCAGTATGAGTATCCGCACCTGATACAGGCTGCAGACGGCAGACTTCATCTTGCTTTTGCCTATCGCACACGTATAGGCGTTAAGTGGATGAGCTTTACCGAGGAGGACGTCATGGGCGCTAAACGCCAGACTGAAGGCGTCTATAATCCTACTGCTGCAGTGATTAAGTAAATGCTGATGTAATCAGCGTTTGCTTAAGTAAATTTGCTTTCTTAAAACCCCAATGTATAAGAAGAAAAAGACAACCCGAGGCCTCTGCGGACCGAGGGTTGTCTTTTTCTGTGCGTTTTCGGAGCGGAAAGCCATTTGAAATAGGTGAGCTTTGCCATCTGCCCGGCGGCAGTATAGATGTGTACGATGAAGTGTTTATTATATGATTACAGAGTCAAAAGCTTCAAAAGCTGATGCAAGCTGGTATCTGTTGGCGGCAAAACGCTTTTGATCCCAACATCATAATATATGGTTATATCTGCCATAATTTAATTTCATGGACGAACATATTGAAAGGAAAAAAACAGACACAGTATAATATTAGCAGGCTTATGTATTAGACATCCTTTAGAGAGGAACCAAAGCTATGCAGTCATCTAAGAAAGGTCTTGCGTATTTTTTCTGTGCCCTGGCGATGTTTGGCTGGGGCAGCAATTTTGTGGCGGCCAAGATAGTCACGGCGGCAGTTTCAGGCATAACTCTGGTCTTTTTCAGATATCTGATTGCTTCGATAATATTGCTGATAGTCTACAGGAGCAGACCGAGACCTGTATTGGATAAAAATGACAAGCTCAATATACTGCTTATCGGCATATTCGGATATTGCGGTTCCATTGTGCTGCAGATGGTTGGAGTAAGCATGGTTACCTCATCCATGGGCTCTATTATC
>CAVALT010000022.1:117-12833 GCA_963589455.1 Clostridiales bacterium | reverse complement strand
AAATACCGTACAGCGGCGCAGGCTCTCCACATCCTCACTGGATCTGATTACTGCTTCCATCTGAGAACGGTCCGGCAGCTGTCCTATCTCCCATCCGCGGCCGTTAAAGTTGCCTGTAACCGGATCAAGGAAGCGTGTCAGTCTGTCCTGCAGATCCTTCTGGATGCGGAACATCCTCTGGTAATCAGTAATCACTGCCTCCACATGCAGTTCAATCTCCACCAGCTCCGCCCGCCTGATATGAAAGCGTTCACTTCCTGCATATGCTGCGGGAAGCTTGTCCTGAAACCATTTATACAGGCGGTTCTTAAGGCGCTCAAAGCCGGCGCCGCGGTCATTATAGTCATCGGTGAGGATAACCAGAGTTACCTCACCCGGTGCTTCACTGCCGACAGCATCTACTCCGGTCAGACATTTCACCCTGCGGATGGAGCCTTCCCTGCTGACTGCCAGCTCTTCAAAATCCGATTCAGTAACAGCACGGAACTGGTGCTTATTTTCCGCAGCCGCCCTCCGTATAGCCTGGGCCGCTGTCTCACGGTCATATCCTCCGGTCAGGGGCAGCGGATTGGTTACGCTGCTCACAAAGCCTTCGGCAAGCTCGAGTGCTGTCACCGATCCCGGTGCAAGGTTGCTCTGCTGTCCGCCTCCGATTGAGTAGACCGCATGGATTCCATCGACCACACCGGGAGCCGGAACCCGTCCAGCCGCTCCGCCGCCAAAGCTCAGCACTCCTTCATTTTCATCCAGTGTATATACACGCTCTCCGGGAGCATGACGCTGAATGCTGTCTGTCTGCTCCCATCGGATCCAGGCATAGCTTTGTCCGCCGTTTTCATTAAGCACCTGTTTATAACGATTCTTCCTGGAAAGGAGACTTATCTCTTCGCTGCTCAGTCTTTCATCCTCACGCACCCACAATTCCAGCTTATGGATATGGCGGTTGAGCAGCTGAATAGATGCATCTGTTTCCCAGTTCTCCAGCGTCCAGTATTCACTGAAGCCGTGACGAAGCGTAATCGCACCGGCTCCGTTCATATACCAGTTTCTGATATACGGCATTTCTCTTCTAAGCGCCGTGTTTTCGGTCTGCACTGCCCTGATCCAGTACAGTGCCTCCTCCTGTCCGTACAGCTTTAACGGCACTGCATCGGGAATGCCGCTGAAGGTCAGTAGACCTGTCATGCGAAAATCCTCGGTACCGTCTATAGGCATCAGCGGTGCCCATTCATATCCGCGGTAATATTCCCAGCGAATATCCGGCTGCATGTCTCTCATGGTCTGCTCTGTTTCCCAAAGTATGCGCACCGGACCTTCCGTAAATGTTGTTCGGAAGCCCATCCACAGTGCGGGACGGCTGTCCTCCGCTGCCTTCACCGGAACCAGCTTCCTGCCTTCCAGCCTCTCTCTTCGAACGCTTACGATCTTTTCCTCGAGATGATTGTCCGCCGTCATATACTCAGGCTCCAGTCCCTCACCGGTATATCTCCAGGTTAACCTGACATCAGATAACACCGGCGTTACATAATATCCCGAGGTTTTATAGGCATTGTTCACCTTGAGGATGCGCGCCCTGATATAATAATTTTCTCCGGAGCCGGCCAGCACAGGCACCAGGTCCTGCGGACAGGTAAAGGTAATCCTCCGCAGCTGTCTGTCAGCTCCCCTGGCAGTATTGAACGTGTCCGTAAACTCGTGACCCTTGAAAAGTCTGGCCCATCCGCTGCCGTTATAATATTCCCAGATGACCTCTTCTATGGTTATATCATACTCCTTGTCCTGACCAAACTGATCCTTGGACATGACAAGCTTCCATTCAAATCCGTCATCCTCATCAGCTTCCCTGATAGGTATCCTGGTGAATTCCTCCTGAAAGCTCAGCTCAATAGCTGCGCCTTTTTTGCTCAGAGCATCCTCTGCTCCGAAGTATACATCATCATAAACTGCAAATCTCTCTCCGAAGGGCATGAATGGCTCCTCCGGCGGCTGGTCAGCTCCGGCACCGTAGATTCCATCCGGAAGTGCTCCTGCACATTCCGCAGACATTGTGATTCGCGCCGGTGATAAGCCCTCCAGTCCGCGTATATCGAGAATCTCACAGCTAAGCCATCTGCTGAGGATACCCATATGCTCGGTTTCAGCCCAGGGCAGATCTCCCTCCTCCTTCCGAATCCAGAGAGTACCGTTCTGGTAACGGATATCCGTCATGCACTGTCCGATGATTTGTCCGCTGTTCTGTCCTTCAAGCTCTTCACCCTTTTCATCACGGGTCTCATAATAAAACCTTGCTGCACCCGGGTCTGCAAGACGGCTTACTATTTCCTCAGGAAGCAGTGCACCCTGCTCATCATAGAATCGAAGACCTATGCTGCCGCGGCCGTTAATATGCAGAAGATATTCATGACTGAGGCGGAACAGATGCCGCTCCAGATTATCTGCGGACATACCGAACAGAGGAAAGCCGTTTCGCTCCTCCATATCCGACTGATACAGATGACCGATATAATCCTTTGATCCCCGTGTTTCATATATGGCTGCCAGCGTATCCTGCACCACCAGCACATCATCCTTCAGCTCTACCGGCACCTGATCTTCATTTTCATCTGATGCAGCGCTCTGAAGGGGGGTTCCTGCAGGAAGAAAGGAGCTTTCTGTTCCTTCACCTGAAAGCTCGAACACCACATAGCCCTCTGCCGGAGCAGCGCTTTTCATGGATGTGTTCAGACAGTTAAAGTAATCAATCTTCAGCTTCTCCGGCAGCATTGCATACTTACGGTCGAGGCGCTCCTGCATTCCTGAATAGACAGAGGCAAGTGCACTGCCTATATCCGGAAGCCGCTTTGAAAAACGCCATTCAGGGGTATAAGAATGTGCTTTTTCCTGAAGTTCATTCATGATTTCTTCAGAAGATCTCTGCTTTATCTTTTTCATATACCTCCTCCTGCTGCTTGCTCAGCCTGCCTGATTATTTCAGACATCCTCTGTCGTCAGTCCCTCGTTTATGTAGAACGGGTAGACCAGATTATACGGGTTATTGGTTGTCCTCACCACATAACCTATCTCAATGTTCAGCCTTCCTGCGTCGGCTCTGCTGGCATGTACTTCTATGTCCCGTATGCGCGGTTCCCACAGAATCAGCGCCTCCTCTACCGTTTCCTCAATCCTGGAAAGCGTCTCATAGTCCATGTTGTCAAAGGCGTAATCGTGGATCGAGCACCCGAACTCAGGCCGCATGACCCGCTCGCCCTTTCTGGTCATTATGATCAGATAGATAGCCTGCTGAATATCCTCTTCGTAGGCAGACGTGCGCATCTCTCCGGTGACCGGGTCTACACCCGGCGGAAAGGCAAAGCCTCTTCCAAGAAATTCGCTGTTCTGTAAATATGTCATAATAACTCCTTTGCACTAATGCAGGAAACGGAAACCAAGCGCTTAACAGAAATGCTGATTTAAGCATTTTCTGCGCAGGATTTGCACTTAGAAGCAGCAGCTTCTTCTCCTGCAAATCCGTGCGATCCAGCTGAGCTATTTAGCGAACGCCGATTTAGTCAGCATTTACTTAGTTTATCTTGACCATGGCACCCTTGACCTCTGTAATTCCTCCTGCCTGGAGCTTAGCAGCGGCATCAGCCTTGATCTGAACCTGGCTTCCGCTCATCTGAGTGCTCTGTCCCTTCAGCCTGAGGCTCTGTGAGGCATTTCCTTCTATCGACGACGACTTCATCGTGATCCGGCTGCCTTCGATAACTGTACTTGAGCTGCCAACAGTCAATGAGATCTTCTTATCCGCCTTGATTTCGATCTCGCCCCTTTTGCTGTCGATAATGACCTGATTTTTGCCGCCCTTATCCTTCAAACGGATAAGATTTGCTTCATCCTCCATCGAGACTGTAAGCTCTCCTGGGGTTGTGAGCGTTATCTTCTGCTTCTTATCCTCATCAGATATACGTATCTCATTTCCGCCCTTGGTCCGAATCACCTTGGTCAGATTCTTTTCATTAACTGCATTTGCCGGACGCTTCACATCCGAGCTCCACATTGTGCCGAGCACCACCGGGCAGTCCAGTCTGCCGCACAGAAAGCCGATTATAACCTCCGTGCCTATTTCTGGAAGCATATAAAATCCGGACTTGTCCGCGGCATAAGGTGTCATCACCGGCACCCAGCCTGTCAGGAGACGGCCCTGCTCACCGATATAATATTCGACTTTGACCTTGCCGGGCTCATTTTTATCATAATTGTCCCTGACGGTACCGGAAACCAGTCCCAGATTCAGGGAACCTCCTGCCCGGCTGTCCGCCATGCGGATCATCTCTTCAAACATCCGGCCTCTCCCTTTTGTATTTATGATATCAGTTTTCCAGTCTCAAAAGTCCTCCTGCAGGCAAGCCCGCTCGGATTTTGAAGCTTCTTTTACTGTGTATCTTTGTATCTGTGTATCGTCTTATGATGCCTGGGAAAATGCGTTTGCCCCTTAGCATCGGCATCCTTATTCCCATCCCTCCGTATCGACGACAGTACGAAATCCGTCCTCGTCAAAGGTATGGGTCACACGACTAATGTAATATTTTTTATTTACCCTGCTGTCCACACGGTCGATTGCTATAAACCGTCCGGGTATCAGCTCAGGAAGTCCTATGCAGCTTATCCGTGCCCTCTGGCTTGCTGCAAGCGAGCGCCGGGCCAGTGCTTTAGCACGAGCTGCACCCATAGAAGCACTGCTGCATGATGGATCTGATACAAACCATTGTCCCGGACCGCCAAGAGCATCGGAAATCTGCCCTCCGGTCTTTGCAGCTGCCTTTCCTGAGACCGGTTTACGTGTCGCAGGATCAAACCCAAGCACCTCGTAACTGATATTTTTATATTCTGTATCAGCTGCAAAGCTCACCAGTCCGCCGCCGGGGCGCAGGGTAATGACAGGAGATGAAACGCTTTGCGGCTTTCTGAAATAAATCTTGTCAACCGCAACAAAAAATTCCCTGTCTACCCGGCCGCTTTCGATCAGCTCCGAACAGATAAATTCATAATCCGAGCTGTTCTGCCAGAGCAAACCGTCCTTAAGCTGTTCATTTGTTGCATCCACCGATGCACTTCCGAGCTTTGCATACCGCTTCAGGATCTCTGAAACGGCATCACTGTAATTTTTAATCTTATATTCCCTGGCACGCGAATTGTCAGCCATCATCAGCCTGCGCACATCAAGCGCGATGAACTCCATGGAATAGCCTTCCTCTGCAGACGCACGGGTCCGCACATTAGAAAGATATCCATGAAATACCTTTTGCAGTGACGACTGATATCCGAGCTTCAGCTCCACTATCTTGCCCGGCACTGCAGCATTTTTAACAGATCCTGAAAATGAACCGTTTTTCGCATCATAACAGTCCGCAAATTCGACGCGGACACTGGATGCTCCATCCATTGCCAGAACAGCTTCAACACGAGTGACGGCTATGCCGGCTTTGGTCAGGTCCGTTCCACCCACCGTAAAGGAAGCGGTGGGCACACGGAAATTTTTATATTGTGTCTGCAGCTTTTCAAAATCCCATACTGCAGTCATCAGATCTGCCATCAAATGCCTCTTCTATATGTTAAGTACTCTCAAGCGCCGGAACCTTGATAATCTGTCCCGGACGGATATCCAGAGGATTCATAAGGTTGTTTGCCTTCGCAATGACTCTCCATTTCTCGCAGTCATCGTATTCCTCATACGCAATGCTCCAGAGACTCATTCCCTCTACCACCAATCTGGTCTTCGTACGGTCCGGCGATTCGAACGGATTCTCCCTTGCCGCAGCCGACGCATCCTTTTCCTCTGTAATGGTCAGGTGTACAGTTGCCCGAATAGGCTTTCCCTCCATGGAAAACATAGTGTATTCGGCACTGTATCCCGTTATAATTCCCTTGAAATTTAAGTTTCCCCAGGAAAATATTACATTCGGCGGCCTGTGCAGCTCTCCCGAAACATGTGCCGCCTGCTCCAGCTTCTTAAGCTTGTCTGTGACAGGCTTAAGCCGGTTTTCAACACCCTCCGTCAGATTTTTGACGGACTGCATCTCCGATGCCGAAAACAGGTCATTGTCGCTGAACGAATCAAAGATCAGTGTTGCCTGCATCGTACGAACGACGCCTCCAAGAAATTCCCGCCGCTCGGTATCCTGCATCAGATGCCTTACCTCCCGGTAGCTTGGCTGGGAGGTAATTGTATAGGAAGACGGATTAAAGGTAAAACTTATGCTGTCCTGCGGTGTTCCTTTATCATTGCAGATGCTGATTTTTCCTTTTTTCAGTGAAGTCATTGACCCCATGATCTTATCTGCCTCCTCTCAGGCGTTCCATCTGTACCCTATCATCCAGCTTTTTCAGAATATCCCTCGACACATTGCGCTCTGCCAGCCTCTGCTGTGTATTCTGCAGGCGTTCTATATCTCTCTGCTGCTGATCCAACCGGTTCATTACCTCGCTCAGGCCTGCCGCTGTCTCGCGGGCACTGTGCTCCTCCTTATGATAGGATACGGTTTCAAACTCAATATCCCGGTAAGAAGTCTCCTGACGTTTCTCAGCCTGCTGCCTGCGTGCTGCTTCAAGCTCCTGTCTTGCTGTCTCTGCTCTGTGCGGCGTCTCCATATCTGCCGCAGCAAGCTCCATATCAGGTTCGCCGTTCATGGAAATTAATCTTCCTGCTGAAGCATTTCCGGCAGCCGGAGTAATCTTTCCCTTAAGTAAATAAGCAAATGTATCGGTGCCTCCTGCAGCAGCATATTGTTCACGGAGTCTTAAGCTGTCTGTAATGACACGCTCCTCACGCAGCTTCTCAACTACATTCAGTGCAGCCTCACTGCCGATACGGTTCTCTCCGAGCTGATTCTGCAGAGTCCCTGCCAATCCGGTATGAATCCGCAGAAATACCTGCTCCGTCGGAATGCTGGTGTCTGCTGATTGGGAGCCGTTCTGTTCTGACATCAGATTCGTAATAAAAGACTTCCAGCTTTCGCGTTCCCTTGCGCTAAGCTTCTGATAGTAGCTCTGCCCGCTCTCTGACGGACTTGTTTTGCTGAATACGGTATGCTCTCTTAAGAGATGCTCCAGTGTACGGATAGAGCTGTCCGGCATACGGCTTAAAACCCGCAGCTCCCGAATCAGCTCCGTCTTCTCTCTGGACATTCGGATTCCTTCTTCTCTGAGTACCCTTTCAGCTTCCTTCATTACAGCCTGAGCTGTATCAGCCGTCATTCCGGTTTCATTTCCTGAAGCAGCTGCTGAACTGCTGTTAATGTATACCGGACTCTCATTAGTCTGTCCGGATGCTGTCATCCCCTCAGCACCTTTTCCCTGCAGGAACGATAGGCTCACTCCGCCGGGAAGCTCATTTTCATTAATATTTGTAATATCGGTCCGGAAATTTTTCCAGTCCTCCAGCGTCATATTCAGCACAGATTCTGACAGCATATTGAATATCTGTGTGTTCTCAGTCAGCACCTGCCGCTGTTCAAGCACTGTACGCAGTGCTTTTTCAAGAGCTGCTGCGGTTGTTCCTCCCGTGTGCAGCTGTCTGAGAACTATCTGCTTCTGTGTCATAAGTCTGTCGCCTGAGCTGTCACCGGAGCCGGAATCGGAATCCTGTACCGCAGAAGCATTCAGAGCTCGTGTGCTGCCGGACCCAGAGTCATAGCTGCTCCCGAAGAACCTTTCTGCCTTCACGTCCTGCTGTCCCGATGCTGCTGCAAAGCGATGCAGCCTTTCAACTATCTGTGACGAAAATCTGCGGAAGCTTACCTCGTCCATCGTATTTAAGGCCTTTTCGAGAGCCTCCATGGATGAAAATCCACCCGCCTTGAGGAAGAACTGCCGCTCCTGCTCCGGTGCTCTCTGTATGCGCCAGAATAACTGACGTGCCTGCTCGGAGGCAAGCATTGGAATCTCCTCCTCGTCAAGAGAGACTATCTCCTTATCTGTGAAAAGATAGCCTTCCTTTTCCAGCAGACCTGTCAATGCTGCCCATTCCTCAGGTGTAATCTGAGCTATCTGCTGTTCTATACCGGCTGAATGACTGTCGCCCCATATCGGCTCTGACATAGCTGACAGCTCCGACAGTTGGTGCATCCTTTCAGTAAGCTCAAGGGAGAATCGCCTGAACTCATTGCTGTCCATGGATTTCAATGCTCTCTCCAATGATACAACAGTTCCGAAGCCCCCGGCCTGCAAAAGCAGCCTTCTCTCCTGCTCCGGTGCACGCTGCACTCTCCAGAAGAACTGCCGTGCAGACTCTGAGGCCCATCCGCTAATAAGCGGTGTGAATGCCGTACCCGGAGTCTTAAGCAAAAGCAGCTCTGTACCGGCACGGTTCAGCAATACTGACCGGCTTTCCTGACCGCCTCTCCCCGACTCCTGCAGACGCCTGTAAAGCTCTGACATATAGCGCTCACGGGTTCCGTTTCCTCGGGAGGCAGCCGTAAGAATACGAAGAACTGTTTCTCCCTGTTCCTGCTCAAGCCTGGCTTGCTTCGTCACAGATGTGTCATCTGAATCAGCGGCATGCAGCGGTGATGCGTCCCGCAGCTGTGTCTGCTGCAGGGCTCCACGCATAGCTCCTGTTTTCAGTTGCTTAAGCTCACGCAGGATTGTTTCTCTCTGCTCCTCAGATATCGACTGTATATCCGTGCCGCTTAGCGAGGTTTCTGCGTTTTTCACTTCGGCAGCATACCTCAGCTCACGGAACACCTGTTCCAGCTCGTTTACAGACGCTTGTGAAACCGAACCGGGTGAAGTGTTGCTGCTGACCTTAAGCTGCTGCAGCAGCACCTGACAGCTTGTGCTTAATGACAGCGCAAGCTGATGAAGCCAGTGCTGATTATAAACATTCATCTGCACGCGTATCCGGTTGAGCGTTATCAGCTGCGACGAAAGACGGTCCATGGTCTCTGCAGCTGAGGAAGCAAGCTGCGGATACGCAAAATCGACAGATGGCAGATCCTGTTCCTCCTTTGCCGTATACTTCGCAATGATATTATCGGCAAAGGCACTGTCTGCATGTAATCTGTCTCGTGGTATCTGATATCTGGTGATCACCGGCAGAGGCTTAAAAAGGCTGATCTGCCTTGCTGTTAATGCAAATCTCATTGACGCATAAACCTATGGTTAAGGTGTTTTACCTTCATGAAGTCCGCTGTGAGTGATCTCAATCGTTCTGTAGATTGCGTGGCCCTCCATGGCATCCAGACCGGAAAGCTCCCATCTGGTGATCAGTCCCCGGTCAAAGTAATAATTCTTTTTCACGGAGCCATGGTTCATCACAAGGATCTGTACGTTGCTGACAACTGCACCGGGCCTAAGCTCCGAATCCGCCTTGCCTTCAGAATCAGCCAGAAGGCCTCTTTCAAAAACGATCTTCTGTTCAGCCGACCTCTGCTTTAAGAGGCTGTGAACATTCTGATTGTCTCCGCCTTCCCTGACAGATTCCACCTCTATTGACTCTGAAATATTCCGCACTCTGGCAAAGCTGAAGGATGCAGATCCTATATGGACGATAAAATTGCTGTTCAGCAGCAGGCTATCGGATATACTCATCTTTTCATCTCTTCCTCTCTTGCATCAATCACGGCATCAGCGGTGCTTGCTCAGGCTCATCATTAAGCTTGCGGTTAATTTTGGAGATCTCACCACACCAGCGGATACGCTCCTGATGGCTCAGGGACATTATTTCCTCCCTGCTCCAGTGCATGTAATAGCCGATAAAGCCGGCCTCCTCGTAGATTTTCTCTGACGGATACGGCTTTATACCCCGGCTTCGGTAAAATTTACCGGAATCTCGACCTCCTTGCCGCAATGCGGGCATACTCCCTTATATACCGGAATCTCCATAGCGTTGATCCTCTGATATAAATCCTGCAGGTATGCCAGATCAGGTGTAAACAGGCCCTCTATGATACGTGTATCAACTGCCGGAAGCGTACCCAGCTTTGTAATCACACGTGCCAGAATGATAACAGTCAGATATCCGGGATTCTGCTGTACTCTTGGATCCTTCAGCGGGAGGATCTCATCTGCCGCATTTGCGAGCCTCATCACGCCCTCCTTGTGCAGATTGCCGTCCCTGTCAACGTAGCCTCTCGGAAGCGTAAAAGAAAATTCCGTCTGAAACATTATTTTTCTATCTCCTGCCGAAATGTCAGATATCAAGGAAGAGGCGGCCTGTAGGAGGCGCGCCTCTCCTGATTATATGAGCATTTTAACTTTTATGATACTCTGGTCAGTCCCTCGTGTGCGATCTCCAGTGTCTCTATAGCAATCTCAGATGCGGTTGCATTAAAGTCCGGAGCTGTATACTTGGTCGGCCATGCATTGATTGCCTGCCAGGATGCAGCAGCTGCCTGTGTATCGTTGAGCAGGGTGATTGTAACGGTCTTTCTCTGTACCGCACCCTGAATTCCGGATGCCAGCCACTCATACAGAGCCTTGCTGTCAGCAATACCCTTCTTTAATGTAATATTGCCGTACTTCTTCAGACCAGCCACCTTCATCGGGGTTTCTGCAGTCATATCGCCTTCACGGTACTCGATCGGCTCAATAGTAATATCACTGCCTGTTACCTCAGAGAAGCCGCCGGCCTGTATGCCGTCAATTTCGACCTTATATCTGAATTTCGCGTTAGGATATGTCGCCATAAAAATTCCTCCAACATTATCTTATGAGGTTGGGGTCAAAGGTATTTTCCCCCAACCGGTACTGTGTGTCAGTCTATCAGCCCTCCGGTGCTGCAGCTGCTGCGCCGTCTGCACTGTCAGCTGTCTTCTGAGACAGACGGAAGATTACAAACTCAGCCGGCTTCACAGGTGCTACTCCGATTACGCATACCAGGCGGCCGTTATCGATGTCATCCTGAGTCATGGTATCATGACCGATATTAACAAAGAAAGCCTCCTCCGGTGCTGCGCCTGCAAGAGAACCGCCTCTCCAGAGGTTCTCCAGGAATACACTGATAGTTCTCTGTACACGTACCCACAGTACCTCATCATTAGGCTCGAAAACTGCCCAGTTGGTGTTGGCACGTATCGACTCCTCAATGAAAATGAACAGACGTCTTACGTTGACATACTTCCAGCTTGGATCTGATGAAGCAGTTCTTGCTCCCCATACACGAATGCCCTGTCCCGGGAAGGAGCGGATCAGATTGATGCCCTTCGGGTTCAGAATATCCTGCTCGCCCTTGTTGAACTGTATGTCGAGACCGGTGCAGCCGCGTACGACCTCATTAGCCGGTGCCTTATGAACACCTCTGCTGTTATCTGTTCTCGCATAAATGCCGACAACAGAGCCTGACGGAGGAACTGCAACGCTCTTGCGGTCTAACGGATCAAATACAGTCAGCCACGGATGATACAGTGCTGCATAGTTGCTGTCGAAGATATCTCTGTGGTTGATCAGATCCTGAACCTTCTTGGCATCCTTAGGCATATCAAGCACTGCAAAACGGCTGCCGAGATTCTCACACTGTGCCACAAGGGTCAGCTGTACGTTAGGATCGGTGATGCCCGGTGCTGCCAGGATGGATATGGAATCGTTATCCAGGAAGGCCTGAATACCGGTACGCATGCCTGCGCCTCTGTCTTCACCTATAAAATCTGCTGCGCTGATGTTCTCAAGACTGCCGTTTTTGCCGCCGCTTAAGATCATGGTCTCTACAGCCTTGTCCTTGCCTGCGATCTGCTCAAACGGTGATACGATTGCATCATCTGTGCCGATATAAGCTACATTTACCAGGTCGGACTTAGCCATCTTCTTCTCAACAAAGTTTGCAGCATTGACGTTGAAGCTCAGGTTGTCATAAACCTCTACAGAATCTCCGTAACGCACATCAAGACTGAACTCACAGGTGGTGAGCACCTTTGTAGGAAGAAGCTCCTTGTCAACTGCATCCGCACCAAGCTCCTCTGCCAGTGTCAGGATGTTGCCCTGTGCCTTGACAACCTTGTTGTAGGAGGTCTTCTCGCCATCGCTGAACATTACAATATCTCCGGCATTAAATCCGGCACCATTCTTAACGATATAACGCTTTCCGGCATCTGTATCCAGGATCTCAAGGATCTGGGTCTTGGCCTTGCTTGCAGGAGCTGCAACCACGCGGATGTCATCTCCCCATGTGCCTGCATTCTTTGCAGTGATCTCCAGAACCTTGTTGCTGCCCTTAGCGCACTCTGCATCTGATGGTACGACTCTGACGATAAATGCTCTTGATCCGCCGTTCATGAAGAACTGATCTACAGCATATGCCAGGAATCTGTACTCTCCGTATTCATTCTCGGAAAGATAACCACCGTACAAACGCTTAAAGTCTGCCGGGCTTGTAACAAGCTGCGGTACTCCCACAGCCGGACCTTTCTCAGCCAGTCCGATGAAACCCGCTGTGCTCGTGCTCACGCCCTCCATAGGCATGGAACCGGACGGCAGTTCCTCCACATACACGCCAGGTGATAAATATTCCGCCATAATATCTGCTCCTTTCACAATGATTTCCGGTTTACCTGTCACTGTAATGCAATACATTGGCCCGGCTGATTCCTCCATACCGTGCAATATATTCAAAAATAAGCCAGGCAGAATATGCAGTCTTCTTTTTTCTGCATAATTCTTTCATTTAACTAAAATCCCACAAAAAACTGTGGTTTTTCATTCAAATTTTAGCATAATATGCGACAAATACAACAGAATTTAAG
>CAVALT010000022.1:0-107 GCA_963589455.1 Clostridiales bacterium | reverse complement strand
AAACAGCACTGATCAGGGATTTTTCAGCGCCGGATTTGCGCTGCGTAGCCGCAATTCCTCATGCAAATCAATTCATGTCATTCATCACAGATTATTATGGAAATGCT
>CAVALT010000021.1:0-13003 GCA_963589455.1 Clostridiales bacterium | reverse complement strand
ATTTCCTCTCTTGTCGGTGTATGAAAGCTGTTTAATATATTGCTGCAGCAGCCGTTGTCCGGGCCTGCTGCTCTGCATCCGGCTGTTTCTGTCAGGCCTGCGTCTGCAGCGGAGGCTTTTGAGGCATTTGCTGCAGCCTGAATACCGGCTGCCTTTGTTCTGATACTGCAGTCTGCCGGGGGCTTATAAAACTGCAGCACATATCTCCTGATGCCATGCAGCAGCTCTCCGAGCTCTCTGAAGTCCTCATCAGTGTGCAGGCCTCCTACTACAGTTGTCCTGAATTCATAAGGAAACAGCGGCAGTCCTTCAAACTTTCCCTCAAAGAGATCCAGACAGCCCTGTATGCTGTGAAAGATCTCATCACTTATCTCTCTTCCTGCAATACGCGGATAGCCTGATCGTCCTGCCTTTATATCCATGGCTATATAATCGATCATTCCCTCACACAGAAACTCATCCAGCATCACTATATTAGATGCATTGGTGCACAGCTTAACCCTGAAGCCGTAGTATCCCTTAATATGTCTGATAAAATCAGGCAGGTCTGCATTTACAGTCGGCTCGCCTCCTGTAATAACCACGCTGTCTATAGCCTTAAGCTCCGCCGCCCTGTCCAGAAAGCGAAAAAAATCCTCCTCGCTTATCACCGCCTCGGCATTGCCCTCCTGCAGCCTCTGCTGTCTGCAGTAAGGGCATCTGAAGTTGCAGCCGTCTGTAAATACCGTACAGGCGGTATGTCCCGGATAATCCGTCAGAGTTTTCTCTATCAGTCCGCTTATCTTCATTGCCTGTTCCCTTTTAATCCTCTGTATCAGCCTAAAATGTCACTTAGGGCCGCAAAGTCTGAAAGTGACAGCCGCTCACCTCTTATGTTGATATCCAGACCCAGCCTGCATATCGCAGCCTCAGCCTGTTCTCTTGTAAGCTTAAGTGACGGATCATTTTTAAGAGCATTTACCAGAGTTTTCCGCCTCTGTGCAAAAGCCGCCTTTATGAGTCTGAACATATAAGCCTCGTCCCTTACCTCAATCGGAGGCGTATCATAGCACCTCAGCGTTATGACTGCCGAATCTACTCCTGGTCTCGGGATAAATGAATTCGGCGGAACCTTTGCTGTAATCTCTGCCGCTGCATAATACTGAACTGCAAGACTTAAGGCTCCGTAATCCTTGGTTCCCGGCATCGCCTGCATCCTGTCTGCAACCTCCTTCTGAACCATAACGGTGATTGAGCTTATCGGAAGCCTGCTCTCAAGAAGCTGCATTATAATCGGAGTTGTAATATAGTATGGAAGATTAGCCGCAACCTTAATATTCCTGCTGTCCTTTTTTCTGTCGGCAAGAAGCTGCTTAAGATCTACTCTGAGCACATCCTCATTGATAATCTCATAATTATCATAGTATGACAGGTTTTCAGCCAGTATCGGGATCATATCCCTGTCAATCTCTACTGCGATTACGCTTCCTGCCTTCTCGCAAAGTGCCTGGGTAAGAGTGCCTATGCCTGGTCCTATCTCAAGCACAAGATCATCCTCTGTTATTCCGGCACCATCAACTATGCGCTCTAAGACACGCCTGTCTATAAGGAAATTCTGTCCGAAGCGTTTCTTTGCACTGATGCCGTGCTCCTTCATAAATTGAATTGTATTCTGTGGATTAATGAGATCGCGCATGGTGTTTTCCTGTAAAGAGACGTAATAGATTTCAGCACACATCTCGAATTTCCTTCGGAAATCCTCGATGTAATCGTCCAAAGAGGCTTCGCCTCTTGTCCGCATTCAGCGAAGAGGTGTGAATCCGTCTGCAAGCAGCCGATTCACACCTCTTCGCTGAATGTGCTGAACTAACACAAAACGCCAGGGTGATTCATGGCACATGAGAGTGTCTGCTTAGTGCTGCTGTATTCCTACCCTGACACGGTTCACAGATTCCCATCGCATGAGACCCCGACGCATGATTAGTATATTATAAGTTGTTATTTATTGTCAATGCCGTAAAAGCGGTTGGCATTTTCCCAGCTTACAGCCTCTATCTCAGCCTTATCTATGCCCTTAAGCTCAGATATTCTGTCAACCACAAACCTAAGATAGCCTGACAGGTTGCGTTCTCTGTCCGTTCTTACCGGTACCGGCGTCAGATACGGGCAATCAGTTTCCAACAGCAGCCTGTCCATCGGAAGTGCTTCAACTACTTTGGTAAGCTTCTTCTGTCCCTCGTAGGTAAGAACACCCCCGATTCCTATATAAAAGCCCATATCAAGGTACTTCTGTGCCATTTCCTTGCTGTAGGAATAGCAGTGAACAACCGCCCTGCTAATGCAGCCTCTCAGATAATACTCCTCCAGAATATCCATGGTATCCTGTGCGGCATTGCGCGAATGTATTACTACAGGAAGCCCAAGCTCATGGGCAAGATCAAGCTGACGCTTAAACCAGTACTGCTGAGTGAGCTTATCAGGCTTGCCTTCAAATCTGTCAAAGCCGTGGTAATCAAGTCCTATCTCACCTATTGCCACTATCTTGTCCGCTGCTGCTAGTGATTTAAGCTCTGCAAACAGCTCGTCGTTAAGCTCTCCGACCTCATCCGGATGCACGCCGGCAGCTCCGTAGACATGTTCATACTTAGCCGCAAGTGCCACCGTATCTCTCGTCCCCTGCATGCTGGCTCCGATGTTGCATATTCTTCCTACGTTAGCCTCTGGAAGACTGCTTATTACAGCATCCCTGTCCGCATCATAAGCCGGATCATCGTAATGTGTATGTGTATCAAATATCATATGTCTTCATCCTCTGTATTCTATCTGTTGGCAAAATATACCATTGCCCAGAACAGCAGCAGATGCAGCGGATAAGCTATATAGAAAAAATATTTCATCGGAAGCTCTCCGCGTCTGCCGTTATACAGCCATATCGGTCCGTATGCAAGTGCCGCGACTCCGCTGTAGCTTATGCTTTCTGCTGCCGCTATTACGGCACCTGCCGTTATGCAGAGCTTCTTATCATCCCTGAGCCAGTACATAGCAGCTATAAGCAGTACTCCGACCGCACCGTAATCAGACCTTACGGCATATGCCGCTCCGCAGAAAATCCCGATTATAATCCACTGAATAATTATTGGCTTCTTTCTGGCCTTGCCGGCAAAATACAGCGCAGCCACTCCGAAAAGCAGCGTAAACATAACATTCTGGTATTCCGGATAATATACGGTCCCCTTGATTGCAAGGTCAAAGGGTACCTCACTTATCACTGCAAATGCCGCAAGTCTCATAATATAGCGTCCGACATTTTTTGTATGTGCAAAGCCCTCTGCTGTCAGAAATGCTATTATCGGAAATGACATGCGGCCTAAAAATCTCAGCACATTTGCAAGTATATACCAGCGGCGTCCCGTTGCCGTCTGCAGAGCCATATTCCAGTACATCGGATTCTGACCGTATAATACTCCGTTCTCTATGAGCATGTATCCAACATGATCACAGAGCATAAGGATAAAGGCAATCATTTTTAACTGATTGCCTGTAAACCCGCTTATGCGTCTCTTATTGAATTTTAATCTGATGGTCTTAGGTGACATCCGGTTCTGTTCAATCAGCAGATCTCACTGCCTGAAGGCATATCGCTGTTGTCCGGAGTCATAAGTGAAACCATCTCTCCGCTCTCATCCTCAGCTGCAATAATCATGCCCTGAGACATCTCTCCTGCTATCTGTCTCGGCTCGAGATTGCAGACAACCATGACCTTCTTGCCTACCATATCCTCAGGCTTATACCATTTCTTGATGCCTGAAAGGATAGTGCGGGTCTCACTGCCTATCTTTATCGTCTCCTTGAGGAGCTTCTTGGACTTTGCAACCTCCTCGCAGGCAATAATCTCACCTACTCTGAACTCTAATTTTGCAAAGTCATCATACTGAATATTAGGCTTATGCTCTATCACTGCTGCCTCCTGCTCTGTTTTCTCTTCCTTTGCCGTATCTGCCTTTGTCTCTTTTGCCTCTGCCGGCTTCATAAACTCTCCGGCCTTCTCCTTAAGAGTTTTCTCATCCATCCTTGCAAAGAGGATCTCAGGCTGCTCGGTTACCTTGTTGCCGTTTGGATAAAGTCCGAAGGTATCCATATCCGCATAAGCTCTCTTCTCTGTATTAAGCTCCTTAAGTATGGTTTCGGCTGTATCCGGCATGAAGCTTATAAGCAGCGATGCACCGATGGTTATGCCCTCTGTCAGATTATAGAGCACGGTCTTAAGTCTCTCGTGCTTAGCCTCATCCTTCGCAAGAGCCCACGGCATGGTCTCATCTATATACTTATTGCAGCGGCGGAATATATTGAATATTGCCGTTAATGCATCTGCAACCCTGTGCTCGCCCATCTTAGCATCGACAGTGTCAACGCATGCAAGTATCGTATCGATGAGATCCTCATCTATCTCCTCTGCGGCATCATTATTTTCAACAATGCCTTCGAAATACTTGTTTGTCATGGAAATTGTGCGGGATACAAGATTTCCGAGTATATTGGCAAGATCCGAATTGAATCTCTCCAGCATGAGCTCCCAGCTTATGCTGCCGTCATTTTCAAATGGCATCTCATGCAGTACAAAATATCTGACTGCATCCACTCCGAACACATCTACGAGAGTATCTGCATAGAGTACATTGCCCTTGGACTTGCTCATCTTTCCGTCAGCCATAAGCAGCCACGGATGTCCGAATACCTGCTTTGGCAGCGGAAGATCGAGTGCCATAAGGAATATCGGCCAGTAAATGGTATGGAATCTTATAATATCCTTGCCTATAAGATGAAGATCCGCCGGCCAGTATCTGTCAAATGCCTCTCTGCCTGCTTCATCAGCCTCACCGCTTCCGTATCTGCCGCAGGCATAGGCTGCTGCCTCATCCTCCGGAAGTCCTGCTATATTATAGCCAAGTCCGGTTATATAGTTTGAAAGTGCATCAAGCCATACATATACTACATGCTTCGGATCAAATTCTACCGGTATGCCCCAGGTAAATGAGGTTCTTGAAACACACAGATCCTGCAGTCCCGGAAGCAGGAAATTGTTCATCATCTCATTCTTCCTTGATACCGGCTGTATAAACTCAGGATGTGTATTGATATACTCGATAAGTCTGTCTGCATACTTGCTCATTCTGAAGAAGTATGCTTCCTCTCTCGCCTTCTGTACAGGTCTTCCGCAGTCAGGACAGCAGCCGTCCTTCAGCTGTGAATCCGTCCAGAAGGATTCACACGGTGTGCAGTACCAGCCCTCGTAATGTCCCTTGTAGATGTCACCCTGATCGTACATCTTTTTAAACATGGCCTGAACCTGCTTCTCATGGAAGCTGTCTGTGGTTCTGATGAATTTGTCATATGAGGTATTCATCAGATCCCATATGCTTCTGATCTGACCGGATACATTATCCACATATTCCTTGGGGGTGATGCCGGCTGCAGTAGCCTTGTCCTCAATCTTCTGTCCGTGTTCATCAGTGCCTGTCATGAATCTGACATTATAGCCCTGCTCTCTCTTATATCTTGCAATGGCATCAGCAAGCACGATCTCATAGGTATTGCCGATATGCGGCTTGCCAGATGTATAGGCAATAGCCGTTGTCATATAATATGGCTTATTCTCTGCTGTTTTTCTCATCCCCGTCACATCCCGTCTCTGTTATCAATATTCTGAATTAAACTCCAGTGTTCCGTAATTCTTATCTCCTACGATAAGCTCAAGGCCCTTAAGCTGGAGGTTGTCAATAAATGTATTGGCTATGCCTGCAACAACAACATCCTCGTCACGTGTACCGTAGATGTCAAGCTTATCCAGTGTAAGATGTCCTATCTTATTATCATCAACGGTGAAGTCCAGAACCTTGCTTCCCTCCTTGAATGCACCGTTCTTTGCAAGTGCATCTATAAGTGAAGCTGCATCACAGGTATCCACAGCATCAAAATCCTGCTTGAGTCCAAGGTCTGTCTGACGATACAGAATAATCTGTGTCTTATTCTCATCTCCCGGCTCTGCTGCCACCGGCTGCTTATTTTCCGGATACGAAGAGTAATCAACAGCTGTTGTTTCCATAGCTCCCGGTCCGCCGTTTTCACCTGTCGGTGCATCGTCCGGAATCACATACTTTTTGGTCTCCGGAAGCGTCCAGGTTGTTTCTTCCTCAGTTGATATAATTGCATCATCAGGAATAAAGCTTGTCTCCTCATTCTTAATGGTTGACGGCGAGCAGCCCGCAAGTACAGCTGCAACAGCTGCAAATAAAGCTACGTTAACTATCTTCTTCAATGTAATCATTCCTCCTGAAATTACTATATTCTCATACGGACAATTTCTCATTATAAATGATTTTATTGTCTAATTCATTACGATTGATTTAAAATTAAGTGAATGCTGATTAAATCAGCATTTCCTTAATTGCCTCCGGCTGAACGCATGGATTTGCATATGAATTTGCTGCTTCGCAGTGCAAAACCGGCGTGGGAAATGCTTCATGTGCTGCTCAGCGCTCTAAGGCATTATATACATCTCTTCTGGAAATGCCTCTGTCTGCAGCTGCTGCCTTCATAGCTGCCTTTTTATCCATGCCCCTGTTAATATACATTCCGACATGCTCCTCAAGACTCAGCTCATCAAAGGCCGCCTGCTTTTCCTTCTCAAGCTCCTCCTCATTCCGGCCCTCTATAACCAGAACATATTCTCCCTTTGGTACTGTTTTTACAGCCTCGGCGATGGTCGTGCGTATAACCTCTTCGTGTTTTTTCGTCATCTCACGGCAAAGTGCAATACGCCTGCCGCCTCCGAATACCTCTGAAAGCTCTGTAAGAGTTTCCGTAAGTCTGTGCGGTGCCTCATAGAGCACTATTGTTCCGGTTTCATCCCTTATGCGGTCAATAGCTGCTCTGCGGTCACGCTTCTTCTGCCTCGGCGGAAGGAAGCCTTCAAACACAAAGCGTCTTACCGAAAAGCCTGACAGCGTCAGCGCCGTGATAACAGCTGACGGTCCCGGCACCGATGTCACCTCGATTCCGGCCTCCACGCATTTCTGAACCAGTACCTCACCGGGATCAGATATGCAGGGGGTTCCTGCATCGGTAATTACTGCGATATTGCTTCCCTGCAGAAGCTTTTCAACCAGCTCATCTGCCTTATCGAAGCGGTTAAATTCATGATAGCTGGTCATCGGTGTTCTTATGTCAAAATGGTTAAGCAGCTTTATAGAATTGCGTGTATCTTCGGCCGCAATCAGATCTGCCTCCCTCAGCACCTCAACAGCTCTCGGTGACATATCCCCGAGATTGCCTATCGGTGTTGCTGTTATATACAGCTTTCCGTATCCGGATTCATTCATGTCAGTTACTGTGCTTAATTTCCTTTAATAGCCGTAGATATCATATATCTCACTGCTGTATACTCCGGGCTCCCTGTAAACTATTATCGGCTTCTCAAATCTGCATTCAGGTGCGGCGCCCTTTACCGCATCTATAAGTATCATATTGGCTTCCTTATCAATATAAGGATATACCGGCTTTATGCGCTTAGGCTCGAGTCCGGCGGCTTTAAGCTCGCTAATGATTTCCGGCAGCCGAAGCGGACGATGCACCATATAAAAATGTCCTCCGCATTTAAGCAGTGCTGCAGCTGCCCTGCACACATCGCCGAGACAGCATTTAACCTCGTGTCTTGATATCTGTTTGATATCATCCGGGTTCTTAATTCCGCTGCCGGCCTTCATATACGGAGGATTGCTTGTCACTGTATCTACTCTGCCTCTGAGCGAAGCAAGGAGCTCTGCTGTCTCCTGGCATTCTGTTTCCGCCTCAGCGCAGTCCTGACATACAGCAGCATTTTCCGCAGCTAAGGCTGAAGCGGCAGCTGCTGCCCTGCCTTCGCTGCTGGCAGCATTACCCCCTCCGGTTTTAAAGCCGGATCCGTCCGCAATTTTTTTAATATCTCCGCGGATTATATGAACCTTATCCTCGAGCGCATTGAGCCTGACTGAGCGTGCTGCCATATCGGCTACATCCGGCTGAATCTCAAGACCGTAGAACTGAGCTCCGCCGGTCTTAGCCTCAAGCAGTATCGGAATGATGCCTGTGCCGGTACCGAGATCTACGGCAATTCCGCCGCTCCTGACACGTGCAAAGCCGCTCAGCAGAACCGCATCCATACCGAAGCAGAAGCCATCTCTGCGCTGAATAATGCCGTAGCCATTTCTCTCGAGATCATCTATTCTTTCATCGGCCTTTAATATGACCTCGCCTCTGTATTTAATCATCTATCCCGGATTTTTCTCTCTTATCCTTTTTTTCGAGCTCTGCAAGCTCCTTTATATCCCTGTCATTATCAGCCTGCTTCGGCTTCCTGCGGCTTTTGAACCTGATCTCCGATGCACCGTAATCTCTGATCTCCTTTTCATCATTAGGCAGATCAACAAGGACCTTGACTCTCTGTCTTAAAATATTAACCGCACTTACGGTACCCTTCAGTCCGTCAGGCGTTGTCACGAAATCTCCGTTAGAGGGAAGCGTCCTGTTAAGCTCCTCATAGGCCTCTTCCTCATTTTTAAGACAGCACATAAGTCTTCCACAGACGCCTGAAATTTTGGCTGTATTAAGTGAAAGATTCTGTTTCTTGGCCATTTTTATGGAAACCGGAGCGAAATCCGAAAGATAGCTGTGGCAGCACAGAGGTCTGCCGCAGGAGCCGTAGCCGCCGAGGATCTTTGTTTCATCCCTGACGCCTACCTGTCTGAGCTCTATCCTGGTATGGAAAACCGATGCAAGATCCTTTACCAGCTCACGAAAATCAACCCTTCCCTCTGCCGTAAAATAAAAAAGCATTTTGGAATTGTCCAACGTATACTCACATGCAATCAGCTTCATATCTAACTGATGCTTATTTACGAGCTCCTTGCAGGTCTTTACGGCCTCCTTCTCCTTAATACGGTTCTCCTCCATCCTGGAGGTATCCTCCTCGGTTGCCTTTCTTATGACCTTCTTAAGCGGCTGCTGTGCATTATCAGCGTGATCATTCTCAACCACAACAACCTCTCCGTACTCAATTCCTCTTGAGGTTTCAACTATGACCTTGTCTCTGCTTTTTAACTCTATTGTTCCCGGATCGAAATGATATATCCTTCCGGCCTGTCTGAATCTGACTCCAACTGCCTTAGACATTTAGTCCCTTTCTTAATTTTCCTTCATACACAGCAGCAGAAGCTCCAGAGCCAGCTCCTGATTAACATTTGCCGCAAGCCTCTGTCTGCATTTATCTATTGCACCCATAATAACCTGAATACCGTCATATGAGCTTAATGACGCAGCATTCATGAGTGCCTTTCTCTCTCCCCGAAATACAAGTCCGTTGATATCCTTGGTTACGGTATACATGGTAAGGTCCCTGTACCAGAGCTCAAGCATATCCAGTGCCTCGTTAAGATCAGGACATTCAGCCATAAGCTTCGAAATCTGTATGCGAAGCTCTGTGCTGTCCATATCACGAAGATTCTTAAGAATCTTCATGAGCCTCTGATACCACTCTGCAAAGCTGTCACTCTCACACAGCTCGATAGCCTTTCCGAGATTGCCCTTGGAAAATGCTACACAGATATCAATCATATCCGAGCTTATATGCAGCTTGTCCTTTAAATGTGACTTGATGACATTATCTGTAAGAGGTCTGAGATTTTCCTTGATAACCCTGGATTTTACCGTATCAAGAAGCTTTCTGTCATCATTAACCAGAAGCAGTATAATAACGTATTCAGGCGGCTCCTCAAGAGTCTTCAGTATTGCATTCTGAGCCTGAACCGTCATCTTATCCGCCTCAGGCATGACATATACCTTATAGCCTCCCTCGTAGGGCTTGATATCGACCGTATCGATAAGCTGTTCTCTTACCTCATCCACACTGATAAGGCCCGGCTTTTCATGAGTTATGTACTTTACATCCGGATGATTGCCGGACAGAATCCTCTTGCACTCAGGACAGCTTAAGCACGGACGTCTGCTTTCATCCTTTTCCTGACAGTACAGTTCCAGCAGAAAAGCCTCCGCCATGGTCTTTTTTCCCATGCCCTTGTCACCGGTCAGCATATAGCTGTGCCTGATGCTTCCGGTCTTAATTGCTGATTTAAGCTGGTCCTTTATAAGCTCATTGCCTATTATTCCGTTAAAACCATTATTGTCCATATTTCACCGGATTCTTTCATCACTGTCTGAATGATGCAATGAAAGCTGTTATCTCATCAGCACAGCTGTCAAGATCATCATTAAAAAATCTGCGTGTTACCCCGGCGGCTTTAAGCCTGTCCTCGGAGAAATCCTCACAATCTGCAATAAAACGTCTGCACAGCTCCTTATATTTAGGAGTATCCTCCTTCATCTCACGCCTGACTGCTCTTAGAAGCCGTTCCCCGTCATCAAGCTCAATATATACAGGTACAGTCTTGTCCTCCCCATAATAGCTTCTGAGTCCGAGGTAAGATTCAAGTGTAGCCGGAATAAGATAATCCCTCCTGCTTATATCAATGCTTCCGTCATCTACAGTAGCGTAGATCCACGGACCGTATACAGTGTCATAGCTTCTTGATTCGATTACCTTACCTGAGGCCGAAAGCCGTTTAAATTCATCATCCGTTATAAAATGATAGCTGACACTGTCATGCTCTCCCTCCCTCATCGGGCGTGTTGTATACATGACATAGCTGCCGATCTCCGGATGCTTTTCTGTTATGCGCCTGTAAATGCTGTCCTTTCCTGATGCAGATTTACCCATCAGACAAAAAATTCTGCCCATCAGGTACTGCCCGGACCTTTCTTTTCTGGTGTGTTATTATTAATGATATTAGTACTGTCCGAACCAGGTGACTGCATGGTCTCTGCAGTATTGCCCGCTGATGAAGCAGAGCTGCTCTGCGGCACAGCTGCAGTCTCCGATGTACTCTTAGTACTTGCTGATGATTCATTTCCGGCATGATCTTTGGTGCTCTCTGAAGCCTCCGTGCTGCCTGCTGATGCATCCGCTGATTCCTGCTCCTTGTCAGATATATCTACAGGATCAATACCGGCTGCAAGAGGATAGCTTGCAGCAAGCTTCGCCTTCTTAAATGGCTCGGAGCTGTCTGCTGTCTTAACATAAGCATATCCGTCGTTAATAGCATACAGCGTACACTTAGCTCCAAGCTCGGACGCATCATATATAATATCTACATCACCGTCAAGGCTGATGCTGAGCAGACCTGCAGATCCATTTTTATCAGTATATTCGGCAATTATATGCGACGAGGCAAAGTCAAAATGAAGATTCTGCACACTGCCGTCAAACTCAGAGGAAATAACCTCCTTTTTATCGTCAGCACTTCGAATTACTCTTGCTTTTTTGGATCCGAACGAATCGCCGTTTTCAACTGTATAGATATAACCTCCGTAGTTAACCTGGGTCTTTGGGGCTACAGCAGTTATCTCACCTGTGGAGGATAGTGCATAGGTGAAGTTTCCTGCCTTAAAGGCAGATGACTCCATGGTCACCGGATAACTGCCTTCCATATAGAGTACAGCCTTGCCTGACGAAATGTCGACATAATAGCTGGCATCCTCTGAGAATACGATTATGTCCTCATCCTTTTCAAAGTGTGAGATTTTTTTTACTTTAACACCGTCATCATAATATACCGAGATCTTGCCTTCCGGAGATTCATAAAGCTTATAGCCCTGAATATCCTCTGCACCAAGTTCTCTGTAATCTGCTCCGGGCTTCATTCTGAACAGCTTATTTGCTACTGACTCTGTAAGCTTGTCTGAGGCTTCTGCAAATGCTGCATAATAAATGTATCCGTCAGCTATACTAAGTGCAAAGCGCGAGGTATACTGAGGCATACTGTCTCCGCCAAGAAGATGTGAAAAGGATTCTGTAGTTTTCTTATACTTGACAGCACAAAGATCCCCCAGAGTCTTCTCGGTATCAAGGAAGGCCCAGAGAGTCCTGGTCTGTACTACACCTGGGTAGTCGGAGCTGCTCTGCTCGCCGTCAGCAATATATGCATCATTATATTTTATGCTGCTGAGCCTGAAATCCCTGTCAAAGCCATACTGCATTGCATTTTCTGAATAATCACTTACTGCATAGCCGTCTGCCCCAAAATAATACAGCGAATCTCCGTCTTCATACCAGCTGTCTGCGAGAGCATCCATTCCGTTTATCTGAATAACATTATCGCTGTTCTCTGAATACAGCTTCATCTCCGCATCAGTAAGAACATATATAAGCTTATCTCCGTCTATATATGTAAGTCCGGTACTGTCAGGTGCCTCTGACTCAGCTGACTCAGACTCTGCGTCCTGAGAGCTTTTGCTTTCAGAATAAGTCTGTGAATCCCTCGAGAATATGGAAAAGACACTGGTAAAGCTGTTGTTGCTTATATAGGCATACACGAAAATAAGCAGCAGTACAGCTATAACTATAAGTGCTGCCGCAGAAACAATATTACTGCCGTGACTTTTGCCGCGGCCCCTTTTTTTTCTTGAATTAGACATATCGTAAGTTTAGCATTAAATATATAGTGCCGCAATTATAATGTTAATATTCCATATGGTAAAAAACAGCCTACAAAAAGTAGACTGTCTTAATGCCTCAGGCCGGGATCGAACCGGCGACACATGGATTTTCAGTCCATTGCTCTACCAACTGAGCTACCGAGGCTTGATATATACGCCGAAAAAAAGCGAAAATAAAATGAGCGTGACGGGAATCGAACCCGTGACAACTTGATTAAAAGTCAAGTGCTCTACCGACTGAGCTACACGCCCCTGAACTATCAATGAATAAAAAAACAGGACAGAAAAAACTTTCCGCCCTGCTGATTGCGGGGGACGGATTTGAACCATCGACCTCTGGGTTATGAGCCCAACGAGCTACCGGACTGCTCTACCCCGCGATAGAAAAATGGGACCTACAGGGCTCGAACCTGTGACCCTCTGCTTGTAAGGCAGATGC
>CAVALT010000020.1:0-13240 GCA_963589455.1 Clostridiales bacterium | reverse complement strand
GTGTGTGGCATTCACGAATCAAGGTGGCACCGCGGATATATTGATTTATAATTATTCGTCCTTGACAGATCATAGATATGGGTCTGTCAGGGACTTTTCTGTTATACGGAAATCTCAGAACACCAAGAAAGGAGTCTGAAATGCAGTTTTTGCCTTCATTAGATGAGGTACGCAGGATAGCTGCCGAGCACAAATACGATATACTGCCGGTATCCTGCGAGATACTGTCGGATGCATTTACCCCTATAGAGGTAATGCGCATACTTAAAAATGTATCCACTCACTGCTACATGCTTGAGTCAGTGAGTGCGGATGAAACCTGGGGACGTTATACCTTCATGGGCTATGAGCCTAAGATGGAGATATCCTGTGCGGACGGCATGATCAAGGCCGGTGATGTTTCGGTTAAGGTTGAGGATCTGCCGGGCTTTCTGAGAAATATCATGGCAGTAAATCGCAGTCCGAGATTCAAGTATCTTCCGGGCTTTACAGGAGGACTTGTGGGATATTTTTCATATGATTTTCTCTCATATACCGAGCCTAAGCTCCGCATTCCTGTAGAGGATGAGGAAAAATTCAAGGATCTGGACCTTATGCTTTTCGACAAGGTGATTGTGTTTGATAATCATACTCAGAAGCTTATCCTTATCGCAAATATGGCACTGAGTGATCCTGAGACAGGCTACAATAAGGCAGTTCGTGATATCAAAAATATGATAGACCTGCTCAGAACAGGCAATAAGAAAACAGAGAAAAAGGGACATCTTCTCGGCGAGCCGGTGCCGCTCTTTGATGAAAAGGCCTACTGCGGTATGGTTGAGAAGGCCAAGCATTATATTAGGGAAGGAGATATATTCCAGGTTGTTCTGTCAAACAGGCTGGCAGCTCCGTATGAGGGCAGCCTCCTTGATACCTACAGAGTGCTGAGAACCATCAATCCTTCACCGTATATGTTTTATTTCTCAGGTACGGATGTCGAATTTGCCGGAGCCTCGCCGGAGACTCTTGTAAAGCTGAAGGACGGCGTACTGCATACCTTCCCGCTTGCCGGCACAAGACCGAGAGGAAAGACAGAGGAAGAGGACAGGAGGCTTGAGGCAGAGCTGCTTGCAGATGAAAAGGAGCTTGCAGAGCATAATATGCTGGTGGATCTCGGACGCAATGATCTCGGCAGAATCAGCCGCTTCGGAAGCGTGGAGGTTGAGGACCTGCATATGGTGCTTAAGTATTCACATGTTATGCATATAGGCTCAACGGTCAGAGGCGAGATAAGACCTGACTGTGATGCGATAGATGCAGTGAGTGCAGTGCTTCCGGCAGGAACACTCTCCGGTGCACCGAAGATTAGAGCCTGCGAGATCATAGCAGAGCTTGAAAATAACAAGCGCGGCATCTACGGAGGTGCAATCGGCTATCTCGCATTTACAGGAGATATGGATACCTGCATAGCAATCAGACTTGCATATAAGAAAAACGGCAGAGTCTTTGTGCGCAGCGGTGCCGGAATCGTGGCAGATTCTGTTCCGGAAAATGAATACCGTGAATGCATCAACAAGGCTGCTGCGGTTGTAAGTGCTCTGAAGAGGGCAGAGGAGGAAGAGCTGTGATACTGCTTATAGATAATTATGACAGCTTTTCCTATAACCTGTATCAGCTTATAGGAGAGCTTAACCCGGATATAAGGGTTATACGAAATGATGAGCTGAGTGCAGCTCAGATTGAGGAGCTTAAGCCTTCACATATTATTCTGTCACCGGGTCCGGGAAGACCTGAAGACGCCGGAGTAATCATGGAGGTGGCGGCAACAGTCTCGAAGAACATACCGACACTTGGTGTGTGCCTCGGCCATCAGGCTATATGTGCGGCCTACGGTGCGACAGTTACTTACGCAAGCAGGCTGATGCACGGCAAGCAGTCCGACGTGAAGCTTGATACGAAATCCGCCTTATTTAAGGATATGCCTGAAAATGTTAAGGTGGCAAGATATCATTCACTTGCAGCAGACCCAAAGACCATACCGGAATGCCTTAAGGTCACGGCAGTTACTGAGGATCTTGGAGAAATAATGGCAGTTGAGCATAGAGAATATCCTATATACGGAGTTCAGTTCCATCCGGAGTCGATAATGACCCCGACAGGAAGACAGATGCTTAAGAATTTCCTTAAGACGTGAAACCAGAGTAAAAAAGCTTCAAGATCCGAAACAATCAGGTATCAGTTATTGACAAAACATTTTTCAAAATCCGACGCAGCATCGGATGGCAGGATAATATAGGATAATATACAGAGAGGAGCCAGAATAATGATAAAGGAAGCAATCATCAAGATAGTCAATAAGGAAGATTTAAGCTACGATGAAGCTTATGCCGTAATGAATGAGATAATGAGCGGAGAGACAAGTGCAACTCAGAATGCGGCCTTTCTTTCAGCACTTTCAACCAAGAGCTCAAGAGCTGAAACCATAGATGAGATTGCGGGCTGTGCGGAGGCTATGCGCTCACATGCCTTAAAATGCGATACTACAGGCCTCGGAGTAACCGAGATAGTCGGAACCGGAGGAGACGGAGCACACAGCTTTAACATTTCCACGACCTCAGCCTTTGTAGCCGCAGCAGGCGGCGTTAAGGTCGCCAAGCACGGCAACCGTGCAGCCTCCTCAAAATGCGGCACAGCAGATTGTCTTGAGGCTCTCGGCGCAAACATTTCCATAGAACCGGATAAGGCAAGAAAGCTGCTTGAGGATGTGGGAATGTGCTTCTTCTTTGCACAGAAATATCACAGCTCAATGAAGTATGTAGGTGCTATCAGAAAGGAGCTCGGCTTCAGAACAGTATTCAATATTCTCGGACCTCTGACCAACCCAGGAAAGCCTGAGTATTTCCTGCTCGGGGTATATGACGAGTATCTGGTGGAGATGCTTGCCAAGGTGCTTGCAAGCCTTGGTGTAAAGCGCGGCATGGTGGTTTACGGCAGGGATAAGCTGGACGAGATAAGTGCAAGCGCCGAGACTGCCGTATGTGAATTTAAGGACGGCTGGTATAAGAGCTACACCATATGTCCTGAGGACTTTGGCCTTACACGCTGCAGCAAGGAGGATCTTGTAGGAGGCGATCCTGCTGAAAATGCTGAGATAACCAAAGCAATCCTTAAGGGTGAGCAGGGACCGCGCAGGAATGCTGTACTGCTTAATGCAGGTGCGGCACTCTATATTGCGGGAAAGGCTGAAACAATGGCAGACGGCGTAAAGCTTGCCGGAGAGCTTATAGATAACGGCAGTGCCTATAAGACAATGGAGGCATTTGTAGAGCAGAGCAGAGCCTGACAGGCTGTTCGCAGGAGGTGCACAGCAGGCACTCAGGATATGGCTGAGGCCCGAAAACCGCGATGGACCGGAACCCGCGGCAGGCTGGGAACCGCGGCAGGCTGGGAACCGCGGCAGGTTGGAAACTGCGGAGTAACGAAAAGTGCGGCAGCCTGGGGACTGCGATGGACCGAAAACTGCGGCAGCCCAAAAACCGCAGCAGCCCGGAAACTGCATCGACCCGGGAAATATCACCGGAATATAACAGAAAGATCCAATATGAGCAATATACTTAATGAAATAGCAGAATATGCAGCCTACAGAGTATTTCTGGATAAGAGGGAATACAGCCTTGAGGAATTAAAGGATAAATGCAGTCAGGCCGAGGCTTCATATAATGAGACCGGCGGCAGGTCCGCAGGAATTTGTTTTGAGGAGCCTGATGAGTCCGGACTTTATCGCTTTGGCAGAGCACTTAAGGGTCCGGGAATAAGCGTGATAAGCGAGCTTAAAAAGGCATCACCGTCTAAGGGTGTTATATCGCAGGATTTTCCTTATCTTGACATTGCGGGAGCCTACGAGAGAGCAGGAGCCTCCTGTATATCCTGTCTGACAGAGCCTAAGTGGTTCTTAGGCTCAGACGACATCTTTGCAGCAGTAAGAGCCTATACCGCGCTTCCTATGATAAGAAAGGACTTTGTGGTAGATGAGTATCAGATATATCAGGCAAAGCTGCTCGGAGCTGACGCAGTGCTGCTTATATGTGCACTGCTGGACACTGATACGATAGCGTATTACCTTGATATTTGCCGCAGTCTCAGGATGGATGCATTGGTGGAAACCCATGATGAATCAGAAATAAGCTCTGCACTCAGCGCGGGAGCAAGGATCATAGGTGTAAACAACCGCAATCTTAAGGACTTCAGCGTCAATTTTGACAATGCCGTGAGGCTGAGAGAGCTGATACCTGCGGACAGAGTATATGTGGCCGAAAGCGGAGTACAGACCGCACAGGACGCAGAGCTTATTGCAAAAACCGGAGCTGATGCGGTGCTTATAGGTGAGGCACTCATGCGGGCAGACGACAGAGAGGCATTCATAAGAGCCTTCAGAGAATGCAGGTCATGAGGCATATGCATGGAATGCAGAAGCTGCAATAAAGAAAGTTTTACTAAGGAATGAAGCGTACGGAAATAAAGATATGCGGCATCAGAAGAGCTGAGGACTGCGATTATGTAAATGAAGCCGAGCCGGATTACGCCGGATTCATTTTCTGGGAGAAGAGCGTAAGGAATGTAAGCATGAGAGAGGCTTACAGGCTAAGGAAGCAGATAAAGGGCAGCATCAGAACTGTCGGAGTATTTGTTAATGAGGTTCCGGAGTTTGTATATGGCTTTGCCAAGGCAGGAATAATTCAGGCGGTGCAGCTGCACGGAGCGGAAAATGAAGCATATATAGCTTATCTGAGGAGTCTGCTTCCGCTTGGAACCGAGATATGGAAGGCCTTCAAGGTAAGAGGCCGGGAGGATATTGATGCGGCATTAAGCTCAACGGCCGACCGCATCCTTCTTGACAACGGCTACGGCACCGGAAAATGCTTTGATCACAGCCTGATGGACGATGAGAGTCTTAAAGGACGCGGGTTCATACTTGCAGGCGGCATGACTCCGGAAAATATACCTGAGGCTATTGCTCAGTACGCTCCGGATATGATAGACATCTCAAGCGGAGTGGAAACAGACGGCTTTAAGGACCGTGACAAAATACTCAGAGCCGTGCAGGCAGTGAGAGGAAAACAGCCATACGGTGCAGTATAAGAACGAAATAAAAACAGACCGGCAGCGTCATCAGCTGTACAAAAAAAAACAACAGAAAATCATATGGAGGTAAAAATGTCCAAGGGCAGATTTGGTATACACGGGGGTCAGTACATCCCCGAGACGCTTATGAATGCGGTAATTGAGCTTGAGGAGGCCTACAATCATTATAAGGATGATCCGGAATTTAATGCGGAGCTTCAGAAGCTGTTTAATGAATATGTAGGCAGGCCGTCGCTGCTCTATTATGCAGAAAAGATGACGGAGGATCTCGGAGGAGCAAGGATCTATCTGAAGCGTGAGGATCTTAATCACAGCGGTGCGCACAAGATAAATAATGCCCTGGCGCAGGTACTGCTTGCAAAGAAAATGGGCAAGACCAGAGTTATCGCTGAGACAGGTGCAGGTCAGCATGGTGTTGCAACAGCTACCGCAGCTGCACTGCTCGGACTTGAGTGCGAGGTATTCATGGGAGAAGAGGATACCAGGAGACAGGCACTTAATGTATACAAGATGAGACTTTTGGGTGCCAAGGTGCATCCGGTAACAAGCGGCACGGCAACACTCAAGGATGCAGTATCAGAGACTATGAGAGAATGGACAAACCGCATTGCCGATACTCATTATGTACTCGGCTCGGTTATGGGACCGCATCCGTTCCCGACCATGATAAGAGATTTTCAGGCGGTTATCTCAAAGGAGATAAAGGAGCAGTGCCTCACAAAGGAGGGCAGGCTTCCGGATTACGTGCTTGCCTGTGTAGGCGGCGGCTCCAATGCAATAGGAACCTTTTATCATTTTATAGAGGATAAGGATGTTAAGCTGATAGGCTGTGAGGCGGCGGGAAGAGGCATTGATACCTTTGAAACCGCAGCAACCATGGCAACAGGCAGGCTTGGCATATTCCATGGAATGAAGTCATATTTCTGTCAGGATGAATACGGACAGATCGCGCCGGTATACAGCATTTCTGCCGGACTTGATTATCCGGGAGTCGGTCCTGAGCATGCATGGCTTAAGGATACCGGACGTGCTGAGTATGTTCCGGTTACAGACGATGAGGCTGTTGATGCCTTTGAATATCTGTCAAGGACTGAGGGAATCATCCCGGCTATAGAGTCGGCACATGCAGTTGCTTATGCAATGAAGCTTGCACCGACACTTTCAAAGGATAAGATAATGGTTATAACTCTGTCAGGAAGAGGAGATAAGGATTGTGCTGCTATAGCACGCTACAGAGGGGAGGATATCAATGACTAAGCTTGAGAATGCATTTAAAAAGGGCAAGGCCTTTATACCCTTTGTAACCTGCGGAGATCCGAATACTGAGACAACCGAGGCAATAGTTAAGGCCATGGCAGCTGCCGGAGCTGATATCATAGAGCTTGGCATACCGTTTTCAGATCCTACAGCTGAGGGTCCGGTCATACAGGAGGCCAATATCAGAGCACTTAAGGGCGGCATGACTACGGATAAGGCCTTTGAGCTTGCAGCAAGGCTGAGCTCAGAGGTAGAGGTTCCGCTTGTATTTATGACCTATGCAAATGTTGTGTATTCCTACGGAAGCACCAGAGAGACAGGCGTTGAGGGCGGAACAGAGCATTTCGTGAAGCGTATGGCTGAGTGCGGAGTCAGCGGACTTATACTTCCTGATGTGCCTTATGAGGAAAAGGAGGACTTTGCACCTGTATGCAGAAAATACGGAGTTGAGTATGTCTCGCTGATCGCACCGACCTCACAGAACAGAATCAGGATGATTGCAAGGGAGGCTGAGGGCTTCGTATACTGCGTATCCTCACTCGGAGTTACAGGAGTCAGATCAGAGATAACAACAGATATCGGAGCAATGGTGGCAGAGGTAAGAAGCGTGTCGGATATACCTGTTGCAATAGGCTTTGGAATATCGACACCGGAGCAGGCTAAGAGCATGGCTGCCAAAGCAGACGGTGTAATCGTAGGCTCGGCAATAGTCAAGCAGATAGCAGAGCACGGCAGCAATTCTGCAGGCCCTATCGGAGCCTATGTGAAGCAGATGAAGGAAGCTATTATGTAAATGAAGCAGCAGGACGCTGATTATGATTTAAAGAGGCTGTTGCACCACTGATTAAAAATCAGCAGTGCGGCAGCCTCTTAAATGATGGTTCAGTCAAGTATGCGTCCGTCGATAGATACGGTCACTACCTGCCATGGAATGAATTTGCAGCTGTTTCTGAGAGCAGTAACAGCTGCATTCTGCAGACCGCCGCAGCATGGAACCTCCATGCGGACTATGGTAACGCTCTTAATGTCATTCTCACGGATGATCTCGGTAAGCTTCTCGCTGTAGTCTACGCTGTCAAGCTTAGGACAGCCGATGACCGCGATATGCCCCTTAATAAAGCGCTCATGGAAGGCAGCATACGCATAGGCTGTGCAGTCAGCAGCGATAAGGAGCTTTGCTCCGTCAAAGTAAGGAGCCTTTACCGGAACAAGCTTTATCTGAACCGGCCACTGTGAAAGACGGCTTACAGGCTCATATGCGGCAGCATTTACAGTATCTGCTGCAGAATCGGACGCTGGTGCTGAAGCTGCGGCATTGCGGTCCTCGGCTGCAAGGCTTCTGGCCTGAGAGCCCGGACAGCCGGTATGCTGTACAGTTTTAGCCTGGGAACCGGGACATCCTGCATGAGTAATATTCATGGCTCTGCTTCCGGGGCAGCCGGCATGTCCGATAGTCATACCCTGCTCCTGCATCTTCTTCTGCTTATTTGCAATAACAGCCTGCTCATCATATGCAGCGGCCTCACGCTCTACAAAGCTTATTGCATTGGTAGGACATGTCGGAAGGCAGTCGCCGAGGCCGTCGCAGTAATCATCTCTCATAAGTTTGGCCTTGCCGTCAACCATGGCAATAGCACCCTCATGACAGGCAGCAGCACAGGCACCGCAGCCATTGCATTTTTCGTGATCTATCTCAATAATTCTTCTCTTCATTGTATATAACCTCCGTGATATAAGATAAGTCTGAAGTGGCCGGCCTGAGCATAAAATGCACAGCAATCCGGTATCAGTTGAGGGCAAAATACTTTAGACCCCAACATCATCATATATAAGCCTGAAGCTTAAGCGGCCTGCCCTTGCAGGCACAAAATAAAGTTCATGCTTGATTATCTGCGCCCATTATAGTACAAAGAAAAGAATAAGTCGGTTGAATATTCAACGGAAAGGAAAAATATGGAGGAATATCTGCAGATAATTTCCGAATCACAGCTCTTCAGGGGTATAAGCAGGGAGGAAGCTGTTACGATGCTTGCCTGTCTTGATGCCCGCTCTCAGAGCTTTGAGAAGGATGCAGCTATTCTCATGGCAGGAGACAAAGCTGAATATATTGGACTTGTATTGTCCGGACATGTGCTTGTTATACAGGAGGACATCTGGGGAAACCGCAACATCCTGTCAAAGCCGGGTCCCGGGCAGAGCTTTGCAACTGCATTTGCCTGTGCTGATGAGTCAGTTATTAATGTAAATGTTATCGCAGAAACGGATACGGTCATACTGAAGCTCGGTGTCAAGCGCGTACTCAATGTCTGCTCATCAGCCTGCACGCACCACAACCGTATCATACACAATCTGCTGAGTGAGCTTGCTGAAAGCAACCTTCGTATAAATGCCAAGCTTACGCATATGGGACAGAGAAGCACAAGAGCAAAGCTTATGTCGTATTTTTCAGCGGAGGCACAGCAGAAAAAAAGCTGCGGCTTTGAGATACCGTTTTCTAGGCAGCAGCTTGCGGATTATCTTGCAGTTGATCGAAGCGGGCTGTCGGCGGAGCTTGCAAGGATGAAAAAGGATGGGCTGATAGATTATCATAAGAACAGGATTGAGCTTAGATTGTGATTTTGTTTCTGTTTAGGGAAATGCTTACTAAAGCGTTTCTATAGCTGGATTTGCACTGCGAAGCAGCAAATTTCCTTACAAATCCGTGCGATCCGCCGGAAGGCGGACAGGACCAAAAGGACCTCAGGATAGCCGCATCGGGGATTTGCGGAGCAAATTTGGGATGATCGGGATGTGTGTTAAATAGTTAATATGGAGGAATAAAAATATGGAGATTAAAAAGGTCGCCGTACTTGGGGCAGGAGCAGTAGGCTCTTATGTAATATGGGGACTGTCACAGAAAAAGGATATAAGACTTGGAGTTATCGCCGAAGGCGACAGGAATGAGCGTCTTAAGGCTAAGGGCTGTAAAATCAACGGCATAGTCTATCATCCCGAGGTATGGACCCCGGAGGAGGCATACGGTGCAGATCTTATAATAGTTGCCCTTAAGTATGGAGCCCTTAAGGGAGCACTTGACGGCATTGAAAGAGCAGTCGGGGATAATACCGCAGTCATGAGCCTTATGAACGGAGTAGACAGTGAGGAGATAATTGCTGAGCGTATAGACGAAAAGCACATGCTCTATTCACTTATCAAGGTTGCCTCACGCGGAGAGGACGGAGGCTACTGCTTTGATCCGGCAACCACTATAGGTATGGTTATAGGAGAGGCAGAGCCGCCATACGACAGCGAGAGAATCAAGGCTGTGGATGAGCTTTTTAAGGGCACTGAGCTTGCCTACAGAATCACAGACTGCATCAGGGAGGAAATCTGGAGCAAGTTCAGGCTGAATGTTGGAAATAACCTGCCGCAGGCAATTATAGGCGCTGGTGTGGGCTGCTACTCAGACAGCGTACATATGAAAGCTATAAGCGACGGACTCAAGGCCGAGCTTGAGGCAGTGGCAAGGGCCAAGGGCATAGACATGAGCAGATGTGCGGATTCCTCATCTAAGGGCAGTGCGGTTCGTGCAACAGCAAGATTTTCCACACTGCAGGATTTAGATGCAAAGAGACATACTGAGATTGATATGTTTTCCGGTGCACTGGTCCGCATGGGTAGAGAGCTTGGCATTCCGACACCGTATAATGAATATACCTATCATATAATCAAGGCACTTGAGGAGAAAAATGACGGACTCTTTGATTACAGTCCGGATGATGACCGCATGACCTGTTCAAGCTGATAAGGGCAACAGGAAGGAGATGAAACCATGCTTGAGGTACTGTTAAATGAATATGAGGCTCGCTTCGGGGAAAAGTTCCCTCTTGAGAGCTTTAGTGATTCAGCTGAGATAGACGTAATAAATATTCTGTATACCTGTATACAGGATAATGTGAAATATAAAAATGGAATGACAGCTGCTGCAGATCTCTCAGCCGCTGCACCCAAAAGACGGTAATAGCCTTGACAAGCTGCCGGATTTGAGTGATACTGAAACTGTATATATTCCACAAATTTAAGCGTAGTGCTGAAGGAGAAATTATGCAATACTTAGAAATCGAGAAAGTAATCGGCAGAGAGATACTTGATTCGAGAGGCAACCCTACTGTTGAAGCAGAGGTAACTCTTATCGACGGTACAGTGGGAAGAGGAACTGCTCCGAGCGGCGCATCTACAGGAGAATTCGAAGCATTAGAGCTTCGTGACGGCGATAAGAGCCGTTATCTCGGCAAGGGCGTAACAAAGGCAGTTGACAATATCAACGGACCTATCAATGAGCTGATAACAGGCATGGATGCATTTGACATATATGCTGTGGATGCGGCCATGATAGAGGCTGACGGCACAAAGGACAAGTCAAATTTCGGGGCCAACGCCATACTGGCTGTGTCAATTGCAACGGCAAGAGCTGCAAGCCAGGCACTGGACATGCCGCTGTACAGGTTCCTCGGAGGCATTTCAGGCAACAGACTGCCTGTTCCGATGATGAATATCATCAACGGAGGCTGTCATGCACCGTCATCGGGACTGGATGTTCAGGAATTCATGATCATGCCGGTAGGAGCTCCTAACTTCAAGGAGGCCCTCAGATGGTGCTCAGAGGTATTTCATGCACTTCAGGCTATATTAAAGAGCAGAGGACTTGCCATTTCCGTAGGAGATGAGGGAGGCTTTGCACCTGCTCTTAAGTCGGATGATGAGGCTATAGAGACTATACTTGAGGCTGTCAGCAAAGCCGGATATGAGCCTGGCCGTGACTTTAAGATTGCCATGGATGCAGCAGCAAGTGAGTGGAAGACTGACAGAGCAGGAGTATATAAGCTTCCGAAGGCAGGTGTTACCTATACCTCAGAGGAGCTTATAGGGCACTGGAAGGAGCTTTGCGACAAATTCCCGATTATATCGATTGAGGACGGACTTGATGAAGAGGACTGGGATGGCTGGAAGAAGCTTACTGAGACTCTCGGAGACAGGATACAGCTGGTAGGTGATGATCTCTTTGTTACCAATACCGAGAGACTCGCAAAGGGCATAGAGCTTGGCTGTGCCAATTCCATACTTATAAAGCTTAATCAGATTGGCTCCATCTCTGAGACTCTTGAGGCTATTAAGATGGCTCACAAGGCCGGATATACAGCAGTTACCTCACATCGCTCAGGAGAGACAGCCGATACAACCATTGCCGATCTTGCAGTGGCTCTTAATACCTGCCAGATCAAGACCGGAGCACCGAGCAGAAGTGAGAGAGTAGCAAAGTACAATCAGCTCCTTCGTATAGAGGAGGACTTAGGCGCAGCGGCAGTATATCCGGGCAATAAGGCCTTTGCGGTTAAAAACTGATTTGGATTAAAGGCTTCATCAGTACTGTTATTATCAGGAAAATGCTGATTTAATTGACCTTTCATTAATATAAATGTAACTGTTTAGCACCATCTCGAATTTGCTGCGCAAATCCTCGATAAGGCTGGCCAGATACACATAAACATGGATAAAAGGAGGTTCGCATATGGGACTTGGTGAGATGCTGGGTGTTAAATACATCAAACTGGAATTAAAAGGGAATTATGCTGATCTGGAAGAGCTCTTTGAGGCCATGAAGAACGTCAGATTTGAAGCAGGTGTTCCTGAACTTACAAAGCACGGTCTTCATTACGTGATTGTATTCCCGCCGCTTGACCGTAATAATCAGGTCTGGATTACAGAATCAAAGGGTGAATTTCATGTTATGTACAGCGCAGAGGTGGCCGGCCTTGGCAATCTGGCGATGAACAGTGCTCTTGATGCAATTAGCGACGGATGGACCAGCTTAAGCAATCTTGTTGGAAGAAATAAAAAACGCTGTATGGAGCTGGTAGAAGCTACAGCTAAGGAAATTAAAGAATCCGGAATCTGAAGAGAAAAGCATCATTTCCGGGTGAATGCACATTAGGGAAAAGCTTATTAAAGCATTTCGTGCGATAGATTTGCACAGTGAAGCAGCAAATCCATAAGCAAATCCGTGAAATCAACCGAAGACAATGAAGATTTAATCAGCATTTTATTAATTAATAAGAGGGCGGTCGGGTAAGCAATATACCCAGCCGCCTTTTTAAATAAACGCTGATAAAAATATTTCTAATGCCTGATCTGCGCTGTGAGGCAGCAAATACAAAAGAAAAACTGTTCAATTCATCGTATACTATCAAGGAAAAGAATTCCGATTAAATCTGTATTTTCGTAAGCATGCCGTAGCCGGTATCAGCTGGCCAAGAACAGATCCATATACTTAAATACTATCTGCTTTACCCAGTCCTTCTGCTTTAGAGACAGCTGGGAATAGTGAGGAGCTTCAGCAGCAAGATAATTGCGGGTGCAGTTAACGACATGCTCGCTTATTTCAGTGTTTACATTGATCTTGGCTATGCCGTTTGCGATGCAATCTGCAAGTGTATCGGCAGGAGTACCGCTTCCGCCGTGCAGCACCAGTGGGATGCCGAGAGCTTCATTAATCTCCTTAAGTATATCCACACGGATCTTAGGAGTGCCCTTATACATGCCGTGCACTGTTCCTATGGAGACAGCAAGGGCATCAACATTGGTATAACGCACAAAGGCTGCAGCCTCCTTTGCGGAGGTGTAGATCTCTCTGTCATCTGCGGAGCCCTCGTGGGAATTGCTGCCGGCAGCAAGGCTTCCAAGCTCGGCCTCTACATTTACATTGCAGTCATGTGCGATATCACAGAGCTCTCTTGTGGCTGTAACATTGTCATCAAAGGAAAGACGGCTTCCGTCATACATGACAGAGCCGAAGCCAAGGTCTATGGCCTTCATCACAGTGAGC
>CAVALT010000019.1:0-13415 GCA_963589455.1 Clostridiales bacterium | reverse complement strand
GCCTCATGTTCTCTGTTCTTCTGCTGGATAAGATTTTCCTTGATATCCAGATTGTCTCGCATCGCGCTGAAGCAGCAAAAGCTGACTATGCTCTCTGCAACATTGCTTGTCCATCGGCTTATAGCCATCATGGTCCCCTGTGGAGTGTCGTACATATCTATTTCATCGGATGCGCTCTCGTTTCCAAGCAGCACATGTCCGCAGAAAATGCATCCGAGATTATGGTCTTTATAAATAATCGGAGTCTTGACAACAGTAATTCCCTTGCTGCACACGAAAATATTTTTTTTCTCATCCGGTCCCCTGTTGCTGCTGCATCTGTGAAAGCAGGGACATTTTGACGGAGTTTTATTGGGTTCACAATGTTCCATGCAGTATGCCGGAAATTGTCCAGCCTGCCATACGAGATTACCCATATCGTCAAATATCGTTATCGGAGGCGTAACCGATCCCTGTATCCTTCCTCTTATTGCTTCCACAGCCGCATACAGCAGGTTGCTGAAATTGTCAATGTCCGGCAGTTCAATGCCGGCACTGTTCTGTCTTGGAGTATATACCGTAACCAAAATATGCTTTACCGGCAGTTCTCCGGTATTGATAAGCTGGTGCGTAACATTTGGAGGAATATGATAGAACATACCAGCCTGAAAATCACGAACCGAGCCGTTAATTATATCCGTACCAACTCCTTGAATAATGTATATATACTGGTCATGCTGGTAATGAATATGCCTCTTCTGAGCAACAAAAGGATCTACTGTTGCTATGCCTACACTTACTATGCTGTTGGCACCGGCTGCATCATTTCCATGAAGCCACTCAATCTGTCCCCAGGTTGTTTTCTGTATCTTCATTCAGCTTTTCCTCCATGCCTGTACGGATATTCATGCATAATAAGTATTATACTATTTTACTCAATCTATATGAGTATTAAGATATATCTTTTTCTCCTCTTCCGGAACCATGCTGCCTCCAGTAGCCCATGCTACATGAGTTGCATTTGCAAGACGCTCTACGGTAAGCTCATCATTTTCAAGCAAATGCTCCATGGTATGAAGCTTTGCTGCCCCGTGAAATGCTGCACATGAGGACGGCTCTATAAATATATCCTCTGTATCCATAAGTCCTCTCATATAGTCAAAGAGTATACCATCCCTGACCGTAAACATACCTGCAACAAGATGTTCAACCGTCTTTCCTACAAACTTGGAAGGACGTCCTACTGCAAGACCATCGGCACTTGTATGACCTGTAAGTCCAACATCCTGCACGCAGATATCATTGTGCAGTCCGGTAGACATGCCCAGTATCATGCAGGGAGCCTGGGTCGGCTCAACAAAGAAGCAATATACATTATCTCCGAAGGTCTCCTTGAGTCCGAAGGTGATTCCTCCTGGTGCTCCTCCGACTCCGCACGGAATATATACAAGCAGCGGATGTTTGTCATCCACTGTTATATGCTGCTCATTAAGCTGCTTTAAGAGTCGGCGTGCAGCAACAGCATAACCTAAAAAGAGCGTCCTGGAGTTCTCATCATCTACAAAATAACTGTACGGATCTGCCTCTGCCAGTTTTCTTCCTTCTTCTACAGCCTTGCTGTAATCCGATGCATACTCAATAACCTGCACGCCCTTTGAACGAAGCAAATCCTTCTTCCATTGCTTGGCATCGGCTGACATATGTACAGTGACGCGGTACCCTATAGCTGCACTCATAATTCCTATGCTTAAGCCAAGATTGCCGGTTGAGCCTACATATATGGCATACCTGGAGAAAAATTCTCTGAACTTAGGACTTGCAAAGCATTCATAATCATCTCCTGCTTTAAGCAGACCATGTTCCACAGCAAGGTCTTCTGAATGCTTAAGTACCTCGTATATGCCGCCTCTTGCCTTGACTGAGCCTGCAATTGCCAGATGACTGTCCTTTTTAAGCATAAGTCTTCCGCTTATGGCTGCACCGTAGTTATCATTAAGAAAGGCCTTCATTTTACTTATTTCTGCAAGCTCTGATTCTATCAATCCATTGTCAGGCTTTGTTTCCGGGTAGCATTTGCATATAAATGAGGCAAAGCGCTCTAATCTTGCCTCAGCATCATCTATATCTGCCTGTCCAAGCGGCAATTGTCCCTTTATGGATTCGAAGCTTTGAAGTTCGGGATTTTCCCATGCAACCTCCTCGCCTTTGCTTATAGCACTTACCACCGGTGCCTTATCGGTAAGTTTATCTATATCATACCTCATATCTGTCTGTCCAACCTTTCATAAGTCATATAGAACGAATGCCCGGATACCGTTAATAAACGTTCCGAGCATTTGTTACCTGAAATTTAAAGCATAGCTAATGATATTTTTCAATCGTCGAAGGAGCCTGCCGGATAGAGTGGGAATTTTGAGATAAGCTCCAGTGCCTGCTTGCGGCATGCGGCAATGTTTGCCTCATCCTCCGGAGCCTGCGTTACCTTATCAATAATATCAACGATAATATCGATTTCCTTCTCCTTAAGTCCTCTCTGCGTAATAGAGGTCGTTCCGATGCGAAGTCCGCTTGTAATCCAGGGCTTCTGCGGATCATACGGAATCATCTGCTTGTTGACAGTAATTCCGGCCTTATCCAGAGCAATCTGCATCTGCTTGCCGTTTACGCCCTTATTGCGCAGATCCACTACTATAAGATGATTATCAGTGCCGCCGCTTACGACTCTGAAGCCATGCTCCTGCATAGACTTTGCAAGATGCTGTGCATTCCTGACTACCTGTACCATGGTCTCACGGAATTCCGGTGTCGCTGCCTTTTTGAAGCTCCAGCATTTTGAAGCCATAGTATTAAGCTGTATTGAGCCTAAGCAGCCCGGGAAGGTTCCTCTGTCGAGAATCTTAGCATACTTTTCCTTGCAGAATACCATTCCGCTTCTTGCTGAACAGAAGGTCTTGGTCGTTGAAGATGACACAAAATCCATATACGGTATCGGGCTTGGGATAACCTTGGCTGCCACAAGTCCTGCGACATGGGCCATATCACACATAGAGTAAGCTCCTACATCTGCTGCGATTCTTCCGACCCGCTCATAGTCAATAAGTCTCGGATATGAGCTGGCTCCGCATATGATAAGCTTCGGCTTCTCACGATGAGCAATTTCTTCCATTGCATCATAGTCTATGGTCTCTGTCTCCTTATTGCAGCCGTAGAAAACATGGTTGTACATCTTGCTTACCCAGTTAGCCGGTGAACCGTGAGTAAGATGTCCTCCCTGATCGAGATCCATGGCCAATACCTTGTCACCTACATCCAGTATAGATGCAAATACTGAATAATTGGCTGTGGAACCTGAATAGGACTGGACATTTGCATGCTCTGCTCCAAACAATGCCACAGCTCGCTCACAGGCAAGTCTTTCTACCTGATCTGCAATCTCGCTTCCTGCCTGATAGCGTCCTCCCGGATAACCCTCAAGAGTCTTGTTAGTGAATACGCTTCCGTTAAGCTCCATAACATCAAGCGGAGCAGTGCTTTCGGACGCAATCATTTCAATATTGTTTTCCTGTCTTGTAAGCTCTACTTCAACCAGACTGTAAAGCTCCGGATCGGACACACGGGTGTGTTTTAACATAGCTGATACCTCTCTTCCTGAATGCTGATGCATTTATCCGAAGCCCTTGTCTTTAATTAACCGTGATGCATAAATGCTTTCACCTTGTCAATTGCTTTCGGACAGTTGCATTTAATTTGAATGATTTTGTGTATTCCTGCTTGTTTTGTTGTGTCCTAATCGTAACATTTAAGGCTTCTGCCTAAAATTCTGAAAATTGTGCAGTGCTTTACTAAAATTGCCTTGTCTGTTTTAGTATTTTTTCTCCGAAAAACTGCTTCCTGATTCATGTTTTTGCGGGTGCCAGGCTCAAAAGTGCCGCTGTAAGCAAGCTTGCAGCGGATTGTGAAGCTTTTGGCCATGGTATCATTATAAATAGAATATAAACAATTCTAAAACTTTCCTAAAGTCGATTGACTTATACTCCCGCATCAAATATACTGAGCGCACAAATTCAGAAAAACAGATCTTAGTTTTCTTTCACGCCGCTGGCAGAGCACATCTTCTGACTGTCATGCGGGTATCCAATTCAGCTATTCTAATCCGGGAAAGGCAGGCACTCCGATGTACAGACCCAAAAGATTATTCTTGTTACTGGCAGCTTTTTCTTTTATCATCCTCGGCTCACCGAGCTCCTATGCTTATTACAGCTCTGAGTATTCTGCTGTTAAAAACAGCTTCAGCATCTCACGTATTCTGTATTTAAGCTTTGATTCAGGAGGCGGAAACGGCACTATGGACAGGCAGAGTCTCCCTCTGACCGCGGATTCCGTCCTGCCGTCATGCAAGTATACAAAGATCGGATACAAATTCAAGGGCTGGAGCACTGCATCCGGAGGAGCCGTACTGGCTGATACCTCTGCTCTTGGCAAGGCCTCCGGCAGTTCAACTGCGCTTACGCTCTATGCAGGCTGGAATCCTATCAGCTATACCGTAAGCTTTAAGGATAATACAGGCAGCGGGACTTTGCCAAAATCTATGAGCTGCAGCTATGACACCGGCTATGATATTCCTGTCTACTCAACTGCTGCTTCAGAGGATACTCTGTTTACCGGCTGGAGCACCGCAGCTGACGGCACTGCAGCTATACTGTCACCATCCTCCCGCATTTATAATCTGAGCACCTCTGACGGTGCCGTTGTCACACTGTATGCTCAATGGGAAGATGAATCCTCTGACATAATAGAGCCGAACTGGGACCGCCGGTTAGAGCTTGACAGCAATAATAACGGAACCACAGACAGACTGGAGCTTAAGTCCGGCGGCACCTGCATCAAGGATCCCTCAGTTAAAAATCACACATCGAAAGACTGCTACGGTTATGTTATGATCTCAGTTCCCACCGTTTCAGCCAGACGTTCAGGAGACTCTTCAGCTAAGGTATATGATCTGGCAGTTCCTGATATCACCTCCCACTGGAAGCTTGTAAGCTCCTCAGTCTCCAACAGTACAGATACAAAGTCTGTCTATATCTATCGTTATGACACGGTTCTTAAGGCACACGGAAGCACCGCGTTAAGTGCAAATCACTCACTTCGGCATGCTGACCGCAGTACTGACCTGATGAACAGCTTCCATATACCGGCCTTCAGCTCATGTCCGTCTGTACCCGCCTCCTTAGATCTTAAAGCAGCCTTTATTGAAGCATCCGTGGATGCATCTGAAGCTGATGCGCTTGCGAAAAAGAGCCTTTGCCCCTGACTGTAAACAATTACATCATATTGTATCTGTTAGCAGCTTCCATATTTCAGTGTGAATTATCTGCTTGCAGGTGAATTCACACTGAAATATGGAAGGCGGACAAGGCCCAAAGGGCCTCTGTCCAGCCAAATCGAGGATTTGCGGAGCAAATTCGAGATGGGTGCTAAACAGTTACATCATATTTAAGAAAGGAGGACCGCCTGATGGCGGAGGAGCATTAATCTTAAACCTGTAAGCTCCCGTTAATCATATTATGAAACACCATGACAAAGCCATGTGCACAGCAATTCTGATAAGCTTTCTGTGTGCCTTTACTGCAGTTTTTTTCCTGTCAGTCATACCTGGTTATGCAGATAACCATGCTGATGAGGAGTCTGCACCTTCTGCTCTTTATATCAGTCTTCAGCAGCAGGCTCTCTCTGAGCTTAATAAGCTCAGCTCCATCGCAGATACAGATGATGAATCTGAGCTTAAGACTGCACAGGAGGCCTGCCTTAATGCTTATGAGGCCTGCTCTGCTCTCTTTGACAAGGCTGACGAGGCATTTGACAACGGTCTGATAGACAACAGTGAATATGCTTCCATTCTTGAGATGCTGAATGACATAGGAGACAGCCTCAGCCTTCAGTTTGAGCGCTTCGGCTTTGATCCGTACGCAGTAGATCTTGCCTACAGGGTCACTCTGAACTCAAACAGCATATCCAGATACATTCCGACCTACGAATGGAGCTCCTATTATAACGGCTCCAACATTATCATTGATTTTAATATCAAATTTGTCATAACCGATGCCAAGAGCAAGCTTAATTATATTTATATAGGCGGGAACGGTCAGCTGCTCAAGGTTGATGCAAGAGGCTACAACCACGCTACGAGCGATCCTTCTGTCGGAGCTCAGTATTTCAGCAGTGAATTTGGCTCCGTTACGCTTACGAGCATACTTATGAATTCCAAATCTACCGAGGCAAGAGGATATATTACTGTAACCAATCCTTCAGGGCTCAACAGCTGGTATACCGGCGGCGACCGCTCGATCTGGTTTACTGACAGATCTGATTCAAGCACTGACTATGAGTATTTTCCGGACTCCTCAACAGGCATGAATCCTACCGTTATAAGCAATTATGAAGCTTCAGCCGCTCAGGGTCTCTGTACCCATAATTATGTATGCACTGCCATAGACGGCTCCTCACACAGAACTGCCTGCAGCAGCTGCGGCTATGTGCTTAATACCGGAGCGCACAACGACTCTGTACGTGATACCTCATCAAAGCCCGGATATACAGTTGTAAAGTGCTCTGCCTGCGGATATATCCGCTCCAGCTATGCCAATACCTACAGAATCACCATAGATATGGGCACCGGCAATGCCTCTGACAATGTATCTGTAAGCGCCGTATACGGCTCTAATATGCCTGATATAAATATTCCGTCTCGCAGCGGCTATACCTTTCTCGGCGTATACACCGGTCAGAATGGCACTGGTACAAGATATTATTCTGAAACCGGAAAAGGCTCCCAGAACTGTATGCTCACCTCAGATTCCACTCTCTATGCCTGTTGGAAGCAAAGCTGTGAGGTGAAGGTTTCAGACACCGTAAGAAATGAGTTCGCATGCACCGGCGTATAGCAGAGGCTGTGCTTGCAGTATTTCTGCTTGCTGCTGCAGCATTTACCGACACCTGGTACTTAGAAAGCGGAAGCATGGCTCCGAGCTATCCGACCGGTTCAATAATAGTCACAAGCAGGCTTATTAAACCGCATATAGGAGCTGTCTGTGCATACAGACACAACAATATGACAGTAATCCACCGTATCATATCTGAAACTGAAGACGGCTATATACTGAAGGGCGATGCCAATAATGTCTCGGATCCTGTTCCTGTCACGCTTCAGGATATAGAAGGCGTCATGCTGTTCGGACTGCCCGGAGGAATTACTTGAGGAAATGCTGATTTAATCAGTATTTTTCTACATAACGGTTGTTATCAGCCATTTAACATAATGATATCAGAGTCAAAAGCTTCAAATACTTTTGACCACAACATCAATCACATCTTTTAAGGAGGAAAACATGAAAACCACAAAAATCACCCTGGCAGCTGCTTTAATAGCTTCACTAACCGTAGGTGCAACCGGTGCCTATGCCTACTATTCCGCCAAGACAGACACGGTAACAAACAGCTACAATATCGTTGCCGGCGGCGGACAAAACGGCTCCTCTGCAGGCACAGTAGAGGAGGTCTTCAAGCCGGAAACTGCCAAGGACCTCGGTCCGCGTGCCACCTTTGACAAGGATGTCAAGATAAAGTCCAAGCTTGACTACAGTGCATACGCTTATCTCTGCGTTACCGTTCCTACAATAAATGCACGCCTTGGCTCTGAGACCTCTAAAACCGTTCGTGAATCCGTAACTCTTAACTTTGACAACAACAGCTGGACACTGGTCAAGCATACTAACGGATCCAGCAGCTCTGCAGGCAAATATCTCTATCGCTGCAAGACTATACTGCCCTCCAAGGGTACAACGCCTTCACTGTTTACAAAGGTAAGTGTTCCTGACTATGTCGAGGCTGATGCCATGTCAGGTTCAATCGACATTACAGGCTATATGATTTCCTCGGTAAATGTATCAACAACTGATTCTGACGCTGATGCGGTTGCAAAATTCTTTACCTGAGTACAGCCTGAACGACAGGGAGATAAGCTATGTATAAACATATAAAACTCAGACTGTCAGTGCTCTTTATCTGCCTTGCATCCATTTTTCCGCACCCGCTGCTGACAGCTTATGCGGCAGATTCGTATGAGATAGCTCTCGGTATAAGAACTGAAACCGACCAAAACGAGGCGCTGTATCCGGGACAGACCGTAAGCTACAAGCTTTATGTTGATAATAAAAAAGGGGAGGCCTGGATCAGGATTCATGCGCTGACAAGCTCAGAAGGACTTAATGACAGCTTTACAAATGATAATCTCCTGCTGTGTGACGGATGGATAAGACGCGGAAGCTATCTGTACCTTACCACCAAAGCTCCGGCTGAAAGCACCTTACTTGCTGCAGACGGATTTAATGTTCCTGATGTGACTGAAAGCAGTAATGCAAGTCTTACTGTGTCAGTAAGGGCTGAGGCTATAGATGTGAGAGCTCTTACTCCTGACTTTGATTCAGATGACCCCTGGAAGGGTCAGACTCCTGATACAGTTACCAAATATACAGACAATCACAGCTCAGGAAGTGCAGGCGGATCCGGCAGCGGAGGAGGATCCGGCAGCTCCGGTAATTCCGGAAGCTCTGGCAGCGGCGGAACAGTAAGAAACAGAAATCTGTCTGCCGGAGGACTTAAGCGTTATCCTGCTCCTGTAGTAAATGCCGAGGTTTCCTCGGGAGGCTGGTACTGTGTCGACAAGGAGCACAGTCTGTGGAGATATGGCAGCGGCAGCACTGATTATGCCGCGGACGGTTGGTATTATATATACAACAGCTACGCCGGAAGCGGTGGGAAAACACAATGGTTCTGCTTTGACAAATCCGGCTATATGCTTACAGGCTGGACAAGCTCCGGCGGCAGCAGCTGGTATCACCTCCATGAGCTGTCAGACGGTTCGCTTGGCTCATTGAGCACGGGCTGGTATACGGATGCTCAGGACAATAAGCGCTACTATCTTGATGAATCTATAGGTCTTATGCAGTCCGGCTGGAAGGATATCGGCGGCAAATCTTATTATTTCACATCTCTGTCAGAGATTCCCGGACCAAGCTGGGTATACTCTCTCATATCAGGCACCAGCCTCGGAAAATGGATCTACAAAAGTCTCAATGCAAGAAGCTTCGGCTCCATGTACATAAATGAAAGAACTCCTGACGGCAGCATCGTTGACTCTGACGGAGTTAAAATAGCCTGACAATAATAATTGCGGAGACCGGTTATCCGGCCTCCGCCTGTGCTTTTTGTATATTAAGCTTAATTTGAAGTATCTGTTTAGCCCCTTCCGTGTTTCAGCGAGAATCAACAGTCTGCAGGTGAATTACCTCTAAAATAAGGAAGTCAGCCAAGACCAGAAGGGCCTATGTCCGGCCACATCAAGGATTTACGAAGTAAAAATGAGATGAGTACTAAACATCTTCTTTAATATCCGTATCTCCCTCTCTTTGCAAGCATAAAGCAGGAGGCGAACAAAACAGACAGAAACTCCGCGGCAAGGACTGAATACCATATGCCGTCCTCTCCTAATACAATCGGAAGCAGAATAAGGCATCCGCCCTCAAATACAAGTGTTCGCATAAACGATATCAATGCCGATGTCGGACCATCATTAAGCGCCGTAAAGAAGGAGGACGCATATATAGAGAAGCCTGACATAAGGAATGAGAAGCCGTATATTGTAAATGCATGCGCAGTGAACTCAAGGAGCTCCTTGTCATAGCCTATGAATATGGATGCTATCCTTCCTCCGAACAGATGAGCAACTGTAAACATCATAAGTGCTCCGCAGCCAATTATCACAAGACTGTTTCTCAGTATTCCTCTCATCTCCGGTTTGTTGTCAGAGCCAAAGTTGTATGACATAAGCGGAGCCGAGCCAACAGAATAACCGATATACATGGAGATAAATATAAAGTTGACATACATTATAACGCCATAAGCCGCAACACCATTGTCTCCTGAATACTTAAGCAGCTGCAGATTAAACAGCATTCCTACGAGTGACATCGATATATTGCTCATAAGCTCCGAGGAACCGTTTGTCAGCACCTTGCACAGGGCGTCGAGATCATATTTAAAGCGGCGAAATCTCAAACGGCTCGTATTATATCTGCCTGAAAAATAGTATATCGGCAGCAGTCCGCCCATAATCTCACAAATGGCCGTTGCAGCTCCTGCTCCGATAAGCCCCCACCTGAATACTCCGCAGAACAGCGCATCCAGTATCATATTGCTTATGCCCGCTGTCAGCGTAAAATAAAGTCCAAGCTTGGGCTTTTCTGCTGCCGGAAACATGGTCTGAAACTCCGTCTGCATCACAAAAAAAGGAAGGGATATCATCAGCACGCGTCCATATACCGAGCTATATCTGAGCAGCTCGCCCTCAGCTCCGAGAAAGGCTGCTACGTCCGGCATTTTAATAGCTCCGATTACTGCAAGTATAAGTCCGCAGACAAAGGAGGTTGCTACATTCTGTGTGAAGAGCTCATCCGCCTTTTTCTGATTGCCCTCTCCCATGTATTTCGATATAAGTGCACATCCGCCTGTACCGAACAGAAAGCCTGCTGCACTCAGCATCATTACAAAGGGCATTATAAAGTTAAGTGCAGCAAAGGCTGTCTTGCCTGCAAGATTAGAAACAAAAAGTCCGTCGACAACACCGTATATGGATGTAAATACCATCATTGCTATAGAGGGAAGCGTAAACCTGATAAGCCTTTTTACTGTAAAATGATCTGAAAGCTGCATAAATAACCTCGTTTATTTATTATCAAAATGCCTGCATACTAACATAACAGAATAAAAGTTATTGTCAAGTACGGCTGCAGGTCTGCACGTATATTAAGGAAATGCTGATTAAATCAGCATTTCCTTAATAGCCTCCGGCAGATCGCACGGATTTACAGTGGAATTAGCTGCTTCGCAGCATAAATCCGGCGTGGGAAACGCTTTAATCAGCGTTTCCCTAAGATCTTCTTCTGTTAGGACTGTGTGTTAATACACTGATGTAAGTTATTGGCAGTAAGCTTCCTTTCCGCATAAGTGCCGCATAGAAACCAGGAATATTTTCTCAGACTGAAAAACAGGCTGCTGTGAATATAACAGAAAAACTATAACAGAAAAACGGGACATCCGACCTCTTATAGTCGTCTGTCCCGTACGGTTTAATGTGATACTATGTCAAAAGCCTCTGCCACTGACATCTTCGTATCAAAATATATAACTGTCGTTTACAGCTCTTTATGCCTTAGCCTCTGAATTGTGCTCACTTTCAGCATAGCTTTTAAGAGAGTTAACAACAATAGTCAGTCCAAGCACGATAAGCAGTATTCCGATGATGAGCTGAAGACCGTTTGCAATAAATACGGTTCCCCATGTAGCCTCACCTGCAGGAATAGTAACTGCAGCTGCATTCTGAATAGCCTTAACCATGGCGATAACACGCTGTACAAGTGCTGTAAATGTTACGCAGAGCATGATGATAAGCGGTGGGAATATCATCTTATTGCTGCGTCCTGTTACCTTCAGGAATACACAAAGCGTGATAAGAACAAGTGCACTGAGCAGCTGGTTGGCTGAACCAAACAGCGGCCAGATATTTGCATAACCAATCTGTGTAAGAAGATATCCAAGTGCAAGTGTAAGCACTGTAGAAAATACGGTATTGCATAAGAGCTTTCTCCAGCCCTCTGCATGCTCCATGTCATCTACACTGAAGAGCTCCTGGAAGCTCATACGTGCGATACGTGATACGGCATCAAGTGTTGTAAGAGCAAGTGCAGATACACACATTGTCATAAATACTGTAGCAACGTGCGGAGCGATTCCGAACATTGAGATAAAGCCTGCAACTCCGCGGCTGAATATCTGGAAAGGTGTTCCCTCTGCCGGTGTTCCGTCAGCAGCTGCTGCAGCACCTGCTACGCAAAGAGCAAGCACGGCAAGCATACTCTCAAGCACCATTGCACCGTATCCAACCTTGAGCATATCCTTCTCATTCTCTACAGTCTTAGAGGAGGTTCCTGAGGATACAAGGCTGTGGAAGCCTGATACCGCACCGCAGGCAACCGTAACAAAGAGGATCGGGAACATGGTTCCGAGCTTCTCATTATTAAAGCCGGTAAATACAGGAAGATTCATTGTCGGATGAGCTGCAAACAGTCCGATTGCTGCTGCTGCTATCATTGCAACAAACATATAGGTTGACATATAGTCACGCGGCTGCTTAAGTATCCAGATTGGAATGATAGCTGTGAAGAAAATGTATACAAAGGTAACATAGCTCCACATCTTCTTATCAAGGATGATCGGGAACTGCATACCGATAGCAAAGCTCAGTATTATAAATACTATAGCAAGCACAACCTCGACAGCACCTGAGAACTTATACTTGTGATGCAGAAGTCCATATATAACAGCAAATACCATGAACATGATGGATACTGTTCCGGCTGTACCATTGACATCTGCCGCATCAGCAAGCTGAGTAACGCCGTCAACAACAGTGTAAGCATTGAAGGTGCCTGCAACCATGTCTGCAAATGCTGCAATAACTATGCAGCAGAACAGCCAGCTGAAGAGCAGGAAAAGCTTACGACCGGTGCTTCCGATATACTTCTCGATAAGAAGTCCCATGGACTTGCCGTCAGTCTTAACACTGGCGTAGAGTGCACCGAAGTCTGTAACAGCTCCGAAGAAGGCTCCTCCGATAAGTATCCAGAGCAGAACCGGAAGCCATCCGAAGGCAGCTGCCTGAATAGCACCTGTTACAGGGCCTGCGCCTGCAATACATGAAAACTGATGAGCAAATACTGTCCAACCGTCTGTCGGAACATAGTCCTTGCCATCCTCAAGACGAACAGCCGGTGTCTTAGCCTTAGGATCAATGCCCCATTTATTGGCAAGCCAGCGTCCATAGCCCGCGTATGCACATACAAGACATACTGCGGCAATCAAAACAATCACAAGAGTATTCATAAATAATCACCCCTTAAATAAAACTGTGCTGCTGCAAAGCTATGCTTCATGCAATACAACCATACAATGATGCTGAGTCAAACCCCTTTAACTCTGATGCCATATACTGGTATACATGCACGCCTTTATAATCCCCTCTTCATTTGCAGCTGCAATAAACCTTTGTGATTTCTTGTGCATTGTGCACAGTTTTACTACTGTTTTTTTGGCATGTCAATACAGTTGCACGTCCAAAAATACCATGTATCTTATTTAGTCCAATCAGGGTATTATATTGATACCTTAAAGGTATTTTTCTTAATAACACTATATTTTTTTCTAAAAAATAAAAACTATTCAGGCGCCTTCCGTATTTCAGCTTGAATTGACTGCTTGCAGGCAAATTCACACTGAAATACGGAAAGTGCTAAACGGATGCTAATTAAAACAGACAGGAACGC
>CAVALT010000018.1:0-13452 GCA_963589455.1 Clostridiales bacterium | reverse complement strand
CCAAGGCTCGAAGAGCCTCTGGCCAGCTACATCGAGGATTTGCGGAGCAAATTCAAGATGGGTGCTAAACAGTTACATTTTATGCAATTAAGGAAATGCGATTCAAGCGTTTCCTACGACAGTTTTACGCTGCAAAGCAGCAAAACCAAAAGCTAATCCGTGCGTTCACCGAAGGCACTCAGGAAAATGCTGATTAAATAGGCATTTTCTTAAAAATTCGGGCCTTCGTACCGCTGCTTAAGATCTGCGGCACGAAAGCCCGAATAAAATATATGCTGTTATCTCTGCTCCTTCTCAACCTTGTCATAGGAGAAGGTATTCAGAAAGGCCTGTGCCCTCTGGGTTTTGGGATGCTCGAAGAATTCTGCCGGAGTGCCCTCCTCCACAATCCTTCCGTTATCTATAAAGATAACTCTGTCTGCTACTGCTCTGGCAAAGGACATCTCATGTGTGACTATGACCATGGTGCTGCCCTGTCTGGCAAGCTGAAGCATAACATCCAATACCTCTCTTACCATCTCCGGATCAAGTGCAGCAGTAACCTCATCAAAAAGCTGCACGTCAGGATGCATGATAAGTGAACGAACTATGGCAACTCGCTGCTTCTGACCGCCTGAAAGCTGTCTCGGATAGCTGTCCTTTTTATCCTTAAGGCCTACCCTGTCGAGAAGCTCCAGCGCCTCCCTCTCAGCGTCCTCTCTGCTTCTCTTCTGAACAAGCATAGGAGCAAGCGTTATGTTCTGAAGTATCGTCTTATGCGGAAAAAGCTCGTAGCTCTGGAAAACCATGCCTATCTTCTGCCGAAGCTCGGTAATACGCTTTGATCCGGCATCCACAGGCTCGCCCTTATAGGTAATGCTTCCGCCCTGGATTGGCTCAAGAGCATTTATGCAGCGTAGCAGCGTCGATTTTCCGCAGCCGGACGGTCCGACTACAACCACTACCTCTCCCTCATGTATGGTAAGCGACAGATCATTCAGAATAACATGCTCACTGTCATATTGCTTTTTTAAATGTTCTATCTTAACAAGCTCTGCAGACATGCTTATGCCCATTTCCTTTCAAGATATTTGGAGAACATACTGATAGGCCAGCATGCGATAAAATACAGTACAAAAACTGCAGCGTATACTCCGAAGGCCGCATTTGGCGAGGAGGTACGATTGGCCTCAATAATCTGCTGTCCGACCTTCAGCACCTCAACCACGCCTATCATCATAATAAGGCTGGTTGTCTTGATCATACGTGTAACAAGATTTATCGAAAGCGGAATAAGTCTCCTTAAGGTCTGCGGTATGACTATGTGCACAAATATCTGTACCTCATTCATGCCCAAGGCCGCCGCCGATTCATACTGATGCTTCGGAATGCTGATAAGTGCACCTCTGACCAGATCTGCCATCTCTGCAGTGCCCCAGAAGCTGAATACAATTATCGAAGCAAGCTCAGCCTCAATATTGATGCCGAATACTCTTGTTGTTCCGAAGAAAACTATGAACAGCAGCACCATCTGCGGCATAACTCGGACTATCTCAAGATATATGCGGGTAAAAGCCTTTATTACAGGGTTCCTTTTCGTCATAAGTGCTCCGATGAACAGCCCGAGCACTATGCTTATTGCAACAGCTATGAGACTTATCCTGAGTGATACCCACAGTCCAAGCAGAAGTCTCTGCATATTAGTGCCCTTAAACAGAACATCAATCCCCAAAGCCTGCATACCGCACCTTCCTTTCCACTATGCTTCCTATGATTGAAACGGGAAGCAGTATAATCAGGTAGAATATGACAAGGAGCGTCAGACACTCTACGGTCTTATAGTACAAGCCTATAAGATCCTTAGCCGTGAACATCAGATCCATCAGGCTTATTGCGGAGAACACACTGGTCTCCTTAAGCAGGAAAATGATATTGGCTACAAATGCCGGCACACTTACTGAAAATGCCTGCGGCAGTATGATATGCATAACCGTCTGGCTGCGGCTTAAGCCGAGACTCAGTGCCGATTCTGTCTGTATAGGCTCAATAGCCTCAAGGCCGGAACGAAAGGCCTCTGCCATATAAGCTCCGCCAAGCAGTGCAAGTCCGAGTGCTCCGCATACATCCGCACTGATGGAAAATCCGATCTTGGGGAGTCCGAAATACAGGAAAAAGAGCTGTACAAGCAGCGGAGTATTTCTGAATATCTCAATATATATGCCTGCAATAATGCTTAATACAGGCACCCTGTAGTGCCTTGCTATAGCACAGAACAGACCGATTATAACGGACAGGATTATTCCAATCCAGCCTATCTTAAGCGTAAGCTTCATTGCCTCTATATACAGAGGCAGGTAGCTGCGCATTACTTCCAGATTCATGCAGCATTAACCTCTTCTGCGATCAAGCTTTTTGGATAAAATCATGCCGAGCCACTGCAGTATCTGCATAAGCACGACGAGTACTACTACGGTTATAAGCATAATCTCTGTCTCGTAACGATAATATCCGTATCTTATAGCTATATCACCAAGTCCGCCGCCTCCGACAACTCCTGACATAGCCGAATATCCGAGTATGGTGCCGAGTGCAATTGTAACTCCGACAAGCAGCGAGGTACGTGCTTCTGCAATAAGAACCTTCACTATAATCGTGCTTTTCCTTGCTCCAAGGCTTACTGCAGCCTCAATTACACCCTTGTCTACCTCCTTAAGAGAGCTCTCAACCATGCGGGCTATAAATGGTGCAGCTGCTACGGTAAGCGGGACAATCGTTGCTGTGGTTCCGTAGCTCTTGCCTACTATCATCTTTGTAAACGGCTGAATAAGTATAAGAAGTATAAGGAAAGGAATACTTCTTGTTATGTTGATTATAAAATCGAGAATCTTATATGCCCATGGATGCGGGCTGATTCCGTCTGTGTCAAATATTGTAAGCAGAACGCCTAAGGGCATGCCTATAACATAGCCCATGAAGGTAGAAACAAATACCATCAGCAGTGTCTCGGCTGTTCCGCCTGTTAGCATTGATATTATATCCGATGCTGCCATCTTTATTCTCCCTTCGTAATCTCTTCCTCAAGCAGCTCACTCTGCTTTGTGAGTATAAGTCTTTTGGCTGCATTTGTCTTAGGATGTGTAAATACCTCCTCCACGGTGCCAAGCTCCTCTAAATGACCGTGATCCAGAACTGCAACCCTATCGCAGATATCCTCTATAACACGCATCTCATGAGTAATCACCACTATGGTTATGCCAAGCTCCTTGTTGATACGCTTTAACAGCTCCAGAATGGTGCGCGTGGTCTGCGGATCCAGCGCACTTGTGGCCTCATCACACAGTATGATATGCGGATCAGATGCCAGCACTCTCGCAATTGCAACCCTCTGCTTCTGTCCTCCTGAAAGCTGTACCGGATAGGCCTTTGCCTTCTCCTCAAGATCAACTGTTCTGAGATACTCAAGAGCCTTCTTTCTGGCCTCTGCCTTAGGCATGCCGGCTATCTCCATCGGAAAGCAGATATTGTCAATAACATTCCTCTGCATCAGAAGATTGAAATGCTGAAATATCATGCCGATATGCTGGCGTGTCTTCCTCAGCTCCTCCTCTGAGAGCTCGAGTATATTCCTTCCATCGATTATGACCCTGCCCTCAGTCGGTGTCTCAAGCTTATTAAGGCATCTCACCAGCGTGCTCTTGCCGGCTCCCGACAGTCCGATAACACCGAATATCTCTCCCTTCTCAATGGACAGATTGATATCCTTAAGAGCCTCTACGGCAGTTGATTTAATATCATAGGTCTTGCTTAAATGTTCGATCTCTATAAATGCCATTATACACAGGCTCCTTATATCGCTAAAGCCCCGGGCGGCGTGCGCCGTCCGGGGACGTACTTTGCTTGGATGCTTTGCTGAAGTCCTGCTCAGGCAGCGTATCCTTATATTGCATCAGAGTCAGAAGCCTCTGACCTTGACTGATACTGGCCTGCTGTATACCTCATGTGCCCGCAATCCTTTAAGGAAATGCTGATTAAATCAGCATTTCCTTAAAAGCTCCGCTGGATCGCACGGATTTGCAGGCGAAATTGCTGCTTCGCAGCGCAAATCCGGCGGAGGAAACGCTTTAATCAGCGTTTCCTTATACTATATCATATATCCGCACCGCGGTCAAAGCAGATCAATCCTCGTAAGGAACTACTGCTCCGTCATAGGTGCTGTTGATGAAGTTCTTAACATCATCAGACTTAAGAGCTGCAACCAGAGCCTTAATGCCCTCATTATCCTCGTTGCCTTCCTTAACTGCAATGATGTTAACATAGGTCTTTGCTGCCTCAGAATCTGACTTCTCATAAGCGATTGAGTCATTCTTAACTGAGAAGCCTGCCTCAAGTGCATAGTTGCCGTTAAGTACTACGTATGCAACCTCATCCTTTACTCTTGATACCTGAGCTGCCTCGAGCTCCTCGATCTTTAAGTTGTGTGGATTCTCTGCTATGTCAAGTGTTGTTGCTGTAAGACCTGCACCCTCCTTAAGAGTGATAAGTCCGTTGTCCTGAAGAAGCAGGAGTGCTCTTGCCTCATTTGTTGTATCGTTAGGAACTGCAATTGTATCTCCGTCAGCCACCTCGTCAAGTGACTTCTTTGTTCCCGGATAGATACCGAAAGGCTCATAGTGGATGCCTGCAACATCTACAAGCTTTGTTCCGTTCTCCTCATTGAAGTTGTCAAGATACGGCTTGTGCTGGAAATAGTTGGCATCGATCTCACCTGAATCAACTACAAGGTTAGGCTGAACATAATCCTCAAACTCTGTAACCTTAAGCTCCCAGCCCTCCTTTGCAAGAACCTTTGCTGCCTCAGCAAGGATCTCAGCATGCGGTGTAGGTGAAGCTGCTACTGTGATGGTTCCCTTAGCCTCTGCCGGAGCTGCCTCTGCTGTATCAGCTGCTGCCTCTCCGCCGCCTTCAACTACGAGTGTATCCTCGAATTCAGCGCCGTAGGTATCCTTAAGAGTAGCCTCATAGTCAGCATGGAAGAAATTCTCATCGCCAAGAGACTTAATCTCATCGTTGATCCAGTTAAGAAGTGTCTCATTGCCCTTGGTAACTGCCGGTGCGATGGTATCAGCGCTTCCGAGTGAATCGATGCCTACTGTGTAGCCCTCGTTCTCATTGGCAAATGCGATAACCTCTGTATTATCATTAGCCCATGCAACACCTGTTCCGTTCTCAAATGCACTTTTAGCTGCTGCATAGGTATCAAACTTCTGAAGCTTGATATCCGGATAGTTCTTTGTAAGATAGGTCTCAGCTGTTGTTCCGGAGATAACGATCACCTGGTCATCTGCACCGATTTGTGAGAGATCTGTAATTACATTATCGTCATGTGATACAACACCGAGTGCAACATTCATATAAGGAAGTGCGAAATCAACCTCCTCAGCTCTCTCAGGTGTTACAGTGAAGTTTGCAAGGATAATATCAACCTTGCCTGTCTGCAGGTACTCGATACGGCTTGCTGCCTCGGTTGATACAAAATTAACCTTTGCGCCGAGATCCTCTGCAAGTCTGTTTGCAAAGTATACATCGTAGCCCTGATACTCACCGTTCTCGTCTACATAGCCGAACGGAGCCTTATCTGAAAATACTCCGATGTTGATGGTTCCGTCAGCCTTGATCTCATCAAGTGTTCTGAAATCACCTGAGGCTGCTGCCTCTGTTGTCTCCTCTGCTGCAGCTGCAGTTGTCTCTGCTGTAGTGCTGCTTCCGCATCCTGCAAGAAGTCCTATTGCTGTTGCTGCTGCGACTCCTGCTGCGCTGATGCGTCTGAAAATGCTTTTTTTCATAACGTTCTCCTTTTTCTTTTTGCTCCGGCTTAATGCCGGTTAAAAGCTTTTTTTGCATCCGGAACTGCTGTCTGCCTGTTTGCCTGGTGTACATCCAACCGAGGCATTTCCTGTTTCATAGTATCTATTCAGCGCCGGTCACATCAGGGATTTGCGGAGCAAATTCGAGCTGCAGGCTAAACAGATACGTTTCATGGAAATAATTTCCTGTGAAACAGAAAACGGGGCATCCAGCAAAGTGGCTGCCCCGGTGCATGTTCCTTTAAAATATACCGTTTACGCGCATGGCATTAAGCCATGTCATAAACCTCAGAACCTTCAGTCCGGGGAGCCGACATGCCGCACATACACATGCACATTGAGGATGTATTTGTTCTGTACATAGCTGTCTCCTTTCCGAACCCTTAGTTCTAAAATCTTACTGCCCCTGTATCATCAAAGGCCCTTCCATATCACTTGGGTCCTTTGTTTTACTGAGCTTGCGTGTATAATACTCCCCTTCACCTACTATGTCAATAGGTTTTTTAGGGCTTTATAAAAAAATATTGTAAATGTTTAGCACACATCTCGAAATTGCAGAAAATTATCGTAAATGTTTAGCATCCATTTCGAATTTGCTCCGCAAATCCTCGATGTGGCTGTCCAGAGGCCCTTCGGGCCTTGGCCGCATTCCGTGTTCAATCATGAATTTGCCTGCAGGCAGGCAATTCGCGTTTGAATACGGAATGTGCTAAACAATTACATATTATCTTCTATCCTTATCAATACGTTCAAGCACGAGCACTGCCAGCACTGCAAACAGCAGAGCAAAGCCTGCGAGATGCAGCCAGCAGGAGCCTATGTTGGCCACAGATTTGGTAAAATCTGCCTTTTGGCTGTATTTTCCTGTCATATAGCAGAATTCATCTACAAGCTGATTGTCCAGCATGTAGTTGGTTATCCTCTCTATCGGCTTTATGCCTTCAATCTTAAAATCCCTGAATTTAAACAGCTGATTCCATACTGCAACCATCTTCTGGCTATTGTAATCCGCCTGGGCACATACTGCATTAAGCCCCCATTTTGATATGGTAAAATCCGTAAAAACATCAGCTCCGTTGCTCAGAGTAAAGAGACTTCCTGAAAATATCAGCTGTACTATCAGCATGAAGGGCATGACAGTCATGGCTGCAGTAGTTGAGCGCACGATGCAGGAGATAAACAGTGACATCATATCAGCTGCATAGGTAACAAGAAAAAAGGTTATTCCTATATCGAGGGCAAACCATCTGGTCATAAAGCCCTCAGACGGAAACTGCATTCCGGCAGCCTTGCATATAATGACCATGATTATCGTCTGTACAAGGCACATAAAGCCCTGGTATATCATATGCGCAGCTATATAAGAGCTTATATGCAGACCGGATCTGTGTTCTCTCTTTACCACGTTGCGCTCGCGGCATACCGACTGTACCGAGTTAAAAAAGCCGTTCCATATGCATACGCAGACGAGAGCCAGCGAGCCTGTAAGTGTACCCTCCTGGGTCTTAAACATATCCGGACACGCCACAAGTGCTACCAGTCCTGATATGACAATTGCCATTGGCAGCACCTTCCAGTCATCCATAAATATGAACATACGGAAGAATTTTCCTGTATATATCGGTATCTGTCCCAGTCTTCCGCGGTGCTTTGCGCTCTCAGGCCTTTCCATTGCACACCTCCGTAAATTTGTCTATCATATCATCTGCAAGACCGTCGCCGCCCTCCTCTACGCGGTTCACCGTCTTTATGATGCCCTCCATGCTGTCTCTTCCGAAGAAGCTCTTTGCCTCCTCAACAGTTCCGTAGAAGGCCAGACGGCCTGTGCGCTCTGCATCCTTTGCAAGCACGATTACATCATCGAAGAGATCTATTACACGGTCCGGAGTATGTGTAATGACTATGACTATACGGCCCTCTCTCGACACCTCATGGAGTCTCTGCATAAGATCACGCGCAAGTATGCCGTCGAGGCCCGAATCCGGCTCATCCAGTACAAACAGAAACGGATCTGATATGACCTCCATTGCTATGGATACTCTCTTCTTCTGTCCTCCCGACTGCTTTGCCACAATACTGCCCTTGACCGGTCCGAGTCCCATGGCCTCAATCACCTCTGAAACTCTCCTGTTCCTCTCCTGCCTCGTGATGTCTACCGGAAGTCTCAGCGCAGCCGCATCTGAGACCGTCATATGCACGGTGTCATTTGCACGTACAAGCTCCTGCTGCGGTGCAAAGCCGATCTCATACTTAAGTCTCCTGAAATTCCTGTATACATCCTCATTCTTAAGCATGATTCTCGCATTTGCCCGCTCATAGCCTGTTATTGCATTTACGAGAGTCGTCTTGCCGGAGCCGGAGCCCCCGAGAAGGAGCACCATGCGTCCGGGCCTTATACTCATGTGGATGTCACGCAGCAGACACTTTCGGGTAAAGAAATTGCCGGCATTTCTTGTTTTGATATTGACTGTAAGTCCGTCAGGCAGCACAGGCTCAGTGCGTCCCGAAAGTCTGGCCGGAATTATGCGCCTGAAGACCCTTTCATCCACCTGTATCTTATTTGACCATCCCCAGATAATCATGGGCAGCCACAGCTCAAGCATCATGAGCAGTACCCAGCGTTTTCTGCGTCCGAATATATGGCACAGTCCCAGATATATACGTACTCCGTATATGGTAATTATGAAGCTTAATGCTATAACGATAATAAACAGCACTCCGCTCAGCCTGTTCAAGGTCCGTGTCGATCCGTAGAGCAGGGTCAGCGGAAACACTAATATAGCTAACAGAAGACTGAAGACTGCATATACTCTGCCCTCTGTCCTCATATCTGCACACTGTGCAAGCTTATACATTCTGTAAAACGGAATATAGGCGAATTTTTTCTCCATTCCGCACTTAGGGAACAGCTTCACAAGTCCAACCGTCAGCAGCAGTGCATTAAGCACTGTTATGCCGTAGTTCGACACCAATAAATGTATAGTCTGGCTTAACTGATTAGTCATTTTAATTACCGTGTTCTGCAATACGCACTTTTATATTTGCCTCTGTTATCATAGCATAAATCCATGATATAATCATCTGAACACTGATTATGAGGAAATCTATATGTTAAATCAATTTTCAAGAACTGAGCTGCTTTTCGGCAGGGCGGCTATGGATAAGCTTGCCGCCTCGAGAGTTGCTGTTTTCGGCGTAGGAGGGGTCGGAGGCTTTGCCTGCGAGGCCATGGTGAGGAGCGGCATAGGTGCCTTTGATCTTATTGACGATGACAAGGTGTGCCTTACCAATCTGAACCGTCAGATTATCGCAACACGCTCTACCGTCGGACGCTATAAGGTAGATGTCATGAAGGAGCGCATGCTTGATATCAATCCCGATGTTGATGTGCGTACCTGGAAGACCTTCTTTCTTCCTGAAAATGCGGATGAATTCCCATTTTCCGAATACGACTATATAGTTGACGCCGTGGATACGGTTACAGCCAAGGTTCAGCTGGTTATGAAGGCCAATGAATACGGCGTACCGGTGATCAGCTGCATGGGGGCCGGCAACAAGCTTGACGGCTCGCAGTTTAAGGTAGCTGATATCTATAAGACCCGCTACTGCCCTCTTGCCAAGGTTATGCGCCATGAGATGAAAAAACGCGGCATTAAGAAGCTTAAGGTCGTATACTCTGAGGAGCCGGTAACCCGTCCTATTGATGATATGTCCATCAGCTGCCGCAATCACTGCATATGCCCTCCGGATGCCAAGCACAAGTGCACCGAGAGGCGTGATATTCCGGGCAGCACAGCCTTTGTTCCGTCAGTAGCCGGTCTTATTATAGGCGGTGAGGTCATCAAGGATCTGACAAAGGCCGAGGCGGCCGCTGCAAGAGCCGGTCAATAATGAAATGTATCTGTTCAGCACCTTCCGTATTTCAGTATGAATTGACTGCTTGCAGGCAAATTCACACTGAAATACTGAAGGCGGTCAAGGCCCGGAGGGCCTTTGGCCGGCCACATCGAAGATTTGCGCAGCAAATTCGAGATGTATGCTAAACAATTATAAATAATGGAGGATTATAAGCAATGAAGAAGTTTTTAGAGGAGTTTAAGGCCTTTGCTCTTAAGGGCAATGTAATGGACATGGCTGTCGGCGTTATCATAGGCGGTGCCTTCTCAGGCATTGTTACATCTCTCACCGATAATTTCATCACGCCGATAATGAATCTGCTTATGGGCTCGGAGACCTATACCCTTGAGCAGGTAAAGGGCTTTGGTGCAAGCTTTATCTCAGCTGTTATCAATTTCATAATAATGGCCTTCATCCTTTTCTGGCTCATGAAGGGCATCAACACTCTTATGAATATCGGCAAGAAGCCTGAGCCTAAGGCTGCTCCTACTACAAAGATGTGCCCCTACTGCAGAACAGAGATAGATATCAAAGCCACCCGCTGCCCGCACTGCACATCTCAGCTCCCGGCAGAGGATGAGGAGGCTACGGTTTAACAGCTGCAGCTTAATTCAAGAAGGAAAAGTGTCATTCCTCGAAGCTTTTGTCTTTGATTTCATCAGATAAAACAAGGGTCCGGCAGCTGCTCTGTACAGCTTTTTGCCGGACCCTTTACTTTGTTTTTGAAGATCGCATGAGCACGCAGTGCGCAGCAATCTGGTATCAGTTTGGGGCAAACATTTTTGCCCCAAACATCTTATATAAGGCCGTTTACCTTATCCAGTACCTCTGCAAGGCTGTCTGCAGTAATTTCCACTCTGCTCTTAAGCTCGGCTGCTGCAGCATGCCGGTCATTATGCCGGTAGTGGCAGGTATGCATGCCGTAGTCAATGCCGCCCTTCATATCCGATGTCAATGAATCACCTATCACCAGAGTTTCCTGCGGCATTATTGGCACATCCCTGCCGTCATTCAGCCTTCTGAAGGCCTCATCATAAAATTCCTCTGAAGGCTTTGACGCTCCTATATCCTCTGAAATGAAGTTATAGCTGAAATATTTCAGCATATCTGCCATCTCAAGTCTGTGCAGCTGCTGCTTAAACGGACCGTTGCTCGCAGAACATAATACAGTCCTTCCGTAAAGCGCATCAAGAAGCTCGTAGGCTCCAGGAACTGTCACCGCACTCTCATTAAGCTGCTTCCTGAAGTACTCCTCAAAGCTCACGCCGTCGTAATCGATGGAAAGAGCCTCAAATACTCTGTTCCATCTGATCCTTTTAAGCTCCATAAAGGTAAGCTCTCCGCGCTCAATAGCCTGCCAGAGCTTATCATTTACAGAATTAAAAACATCATACATATACGGCTCATACGGCTTTAAGCCGAACTTTCTGAAGCCGGTTTGCATGGTACGGCGCACATACTCATCAAAATCAAGCAGTGTGTTGTCAATATCTATAAATACAGCCTTCATACTTTTAACTAAATGATGACTGTTTAGCACCTATCTCGAATTCGCTACGCAAATCCTCGATATGACTGGTCAGAGGCCCTTCGGGCCTTGTCCGCCTTCCGAATTTCAGCGTGAAATTGCCTGCAGGCAGACAATTCGTGTTAGCATTCGAAAGGTGCTAAACAGATACATAAATCAGACTCTGGTTACGGCAATTCTCTCTCTGTTCTCTCTTACATAGAGCGGCTTCTCAGCATAGCCTACAACAAGTCCTGCAAGTATCTGATAGCCCTCAGGAAGCTTAAGGCTGTCCATAATCTCCTTATCCTTCTGGAAGATTCTTATTGCGCTCCAGATAAAGCAGCTGCCAAGGTTAAGATCTGCAGCCTGCAGCATCATGTTTTCTACAACCGTAGCAACATTGCAGTACTCAATGTGATCATCAGAGATATCTCCTACTGATACAAGTATCAGCGTATTTGCTCCGTGAAGTGAATCAAGCATAACACCCGGGTGCTTGATAGACTCAACATAGGATGCCTTTCTTATAGCCTCGATAACCTCCGGCTTCTGTACAACTGTTATAAGTGTTGTAGGATAATCTCCTGCTGCAAGCGGAGCTACTGTTCCTGCTGCAACAATCTTTTCAAGATCCTCTGCCTTAATCGGCTCTGATGTAAACTTACGTACCGAACGACGAAGGTTAACTGCCTGCTCAACGCTCATTTCTGTATACCTCTCTTATAAATTCATCCGTCCCTGCGGCCGCTTACACTATCCCTGCTTCTGCTGCATAAGCATGTTCCGGAGCTCATATGTTTATCCCGGCTCCAAATACCACAGAAGCATATCAGATAGGTGTCTGTATGCCGCAAGGCCTCATTTATGCTGATACATTTTGATTATACTTCATTTTCCCAAATCATAAAACAGCTATTTGCTTATATGGCAATCCCGGTAAGGAGCAGTATTTTGACCCCGGCATCATTCATATGAAGCTTTACATATTACAGTGTAGAGTGCTAAAGTAAATCAATAAATATACGGAGCTTATTTAACAGCAGCTGTTCAGCACTCAGCTATGAAAACACTGATTAAGGAAACGCTGATTAAAGCGTTTCTCACGCCGGATTTATGCTGCAAAGCAGCTAATTTCCTTGTAAATCAGTGCAATCCGCCGGATTCACGCTGAATTGCAGCAGCTGCCGGACCGATACATATGATGAATTATTATACTACAATTGTATTTTTTGAAATATCCGCGCTGCTGATAATGCAGCTTGCCGTCAGCAGAAGCAATACGCTGAATTCAGGCCGAAAACAGATGTTTCACTGGTTCTTTGCGGCAATAGCATTTTCCGCCTTCTGCGAATGGCTTGCAAACGTACTTCAGGATTACGGAAGTGCCCTGCGCACACTGCATATACTCATCAAGGCCGCAGAGCTGTCCGTCGCTCCTTGTATTGCCTTTATGTTTGCCTTCATGCTTTATAACAGGCATAAGCGCGCCGTATGCATCTTCCTTGGTGTGCATGCTCTGCTTGAGTTTGCCTCCGGAATATTCGGCTTCATCTACTATATAGACCCCGTCTCACATTATCATCATGCACAGTTCTACTGGTTGTATATCCTTGTATATATGATTTCTGCCTGCTATCTTCTGTATGTGGTATTGCTCAATATAGGCAAATACCAGTACAGCGGAGGCGCGCTCATATTTATCCTCATCGTCCTCTGGGTAATGACAGGCGTTGTTACTCACCTTGTAAACGGCGAGCTGATGATAGATTATACGGTTCTCAGCATAGCAAGCATCATGTCCTATGTATTTACCCTGGAAATGATCCAGCAGACGGATGAACTGACCGGACTGCTAAACAGACGCGGCTATGAAAATTTTATTGCCCATGCCGAGCAGCGCTGTGCTGTAATATTTTTCGATGTAAATAACTTTAAAAAGGCAAATGATACTCTGGGGCATGCTTTTGGCGACAAGGCGCTGAGGAGCATCGGCATTGCCATAAGGCAGACCTATTCACGCTTTGGAAAATGCTTCCGCTACGGAGGCGATGAATTCTGTGTTATACTTACAGACCGGCTTGATAACATTGAAGAGCTGAATCACAATTTCTTTATGGCCATTCAGAAGCTTCGCAGCACAGATAACGATCTCCCTACAGTCTCTGTCGGCTATGCCTATTATGATCCTGAAAACAATAACAT
>CAVALT010000017.1:0-13517 GCA_963589455.1 Clostridiales bacterium | reverse complement strand
GAGTATGTATGCGCTACATACCATTTAGCTTCCGGAGCGGTATCTGCCATTTGAAACTCCTCGTAAACCTTAAAGAATGAATCCTAAACCGAACTTAAGTATGCCATCAATGATAAGTATGAGCAGACTTATAAGTACACTTGCAATGATAACGACTACGGTCTGCTTCTTGAGATCATCAACGTTGGGAAATATTATCTTGGAAAATTCCGCCTTAACTCCCAAACAGAAGTCCTTGATTTTCTCTGTAAATGAAGCCTTGCGAGCCTCGTTTTCCATTACTTTGTCTCCTTGTGCGGTGTGTGCTTCTTGCAGAATCTGCAATACTTGTTAGCTTCCATTCTGTCAGGATGATTCTTCTTCTCCTTAGTAAGGAAATAGTTACGCTGTTTGCACTCGGTACAAGCCAGAGTGATTTTGGTACGCTTTGTAGCCACGGTTATTCACCTCCCAAAAGTATTATTATATCGCCTTGCGGCGCCTGCATGCAGAATAATTTCCTGCAAGAAAAAAAGGCTTTTAGCCCTTTTTGCTCTGATAATATACCATGCATGCTTTATTTCGTCAAGGAATATTATGGTTATCAGGGGCAAAAGCTTCAAAAGTCCGATGCAGTACTGCCTGCAATCGGACTTTTGAGCCTGGGACTTGCAAAAACATGAATAGAGAAGTCATTTTCCGCCGTACAGCTTCCTGAATGTACGCCTTATCTCACCGGCTGAATAAAGTGAGCCGAAGGCTATAACAGGATGACCCATGGACAATGCAAGCGGAATCGCCTTTTCAATATCCTCACACACCTGAACACCGGGTTCAGCTCCATGTTCTCCTCCTATGCGGGTTATCTCCTTTGCAAGCTCAGACGCCTTCAATGCTCTCGGACTCTCCGGAGTTATGCAGACGTACTCCGCTCCGTACGGCCTGATGAGCTCAAGTGTTGTGTCATAATCCTTATCGGCCAGCATGCCTATAAGGAAGGTGACCCTTTCACCCTTATCCGGATCTGCAATATATTCTCTTATGCTTTCAGTCAATGCTTCTGCACACTGCGGATTGTGTCCACCGTCAAGCACAAACAGAGGCTTTTTGCCAAGCACCTCGAATCTTGCCGGCCATCTGACCTCCTTAAGACCTTCAGCAACTGCCTCATCACTTATAACATAGCCCTGTTTTCTTAATGCCTCTATTATCTCAAGCACTACTGCAGCATTTCTAAGCTGATGTATGCCAAGCAGTCCGAGCACATATTCCTTTTCCTTATAGCTAAAGCGCTGTCCGTCAAGATCATGGCTAAGCTTTACGCATTCTCCGGCAAAGCTTATGTCTACATTTTTCTCTCTGCAGTCCTCTCTGAGCACTGCCTCTACACCCGGCACCTGTCGGTAGCTTACGGCATGTGTGCCCGGCTTTATGATCCCGGCCTTGGTCTTTGCAATCTTTTCAACAGTATCTCCGAGAAACTCGGTATGATCAAGTCCTATATTGGTTATTACTGCCACAAGCGGAGGTGCTATTACATTGGTAGAATCAAGTGCTCCGCCAAGTCCTACCTCGAGCACAACAATATCACAGTTCTGTTCCTCAAAATAAAGCATGCCTATGGCTGTAATCAGCTCAAACTGACTCGGGTGATCCTCCATGGCATCAGCCTCGCGGCTAACCCGTTCAGTTATCCTTGTCAGTGCCTTCTCTGTAATATACTCTCCGTTTACCTGTATGCGTTCTCTGAAGTCCTCTATAAACGGTGAAGGATAGAAGCCTGTTCTATAGCCTGCAGCCCTCAGTATGCGTTCCGTCATCGCACAGGTGCTGCCCTTGCCGTTGGTTCCGGCTACGTGAACAAACTTAAGCCTGTCCTGCGGATTGCCTAAGCGCTTAAGAAGCTCGACAGTTCTGTCGAGCCCCAGTCTGGATGTACTCCAGGTATAATTTTCAATATAATCTATTGCTTCCTGTAAATTCATTTTGCTGACGCTTTCTCTGCAGCTTCAATTACATGGGATGCCAATATAGCAGTCGTTACTGAGCCTACTCCTCCCGGTACCGGTGTTATTGCATCTACTATCGGTTCAACCTCTGCAAATGCTGTGTCTCCGCACATATTGCCTTCGGCATCGACATGTATTCCAACATCCAGCACAGTCTGTCCGGCTCTTACATAATCTGCTGTAACCATGCCTGCCTTGCCTGCTGCTGCAATAATTATATCAGCTCCTCTGCAGATTTCAGCAAGATTCTCGGAACGGCTGTGACAGGTTGTAACTGTAGCATTTTCCGCTAAAAGAAGCATTGAAACCGGCTTGCCTATAACCAGACTGCGTCCTATTACAGCTGCACGCTTTCCGGACACAGGAATATTATAATGCTTAAGTATGGCAATACAGGAAGCTGCCGTACACGGCGCATAGCCGTCGCCTCTGCCTGCATATACCGTTGCAAGCGAGCCCTTGGTTATGCCGTCCATATCCTTCTCCGGAGCAAGTGCCTCGCATACTGCCGCGTCATCTATGTGCTTAGGCAGCGGCCTGAACAGCAGCACGCCGTGAATGGACGCATCCGCATTAATGTTCTTTATCTCGGCGATAAGTGCATCCTGCGTTACATCCTGCGGAAGAAGTACATTCTTAACCTCAATGCCTACCTTCTCACAGCGCTTCATAGCACCGCGCTCGTATGAGATATCGTCATCTCTCTCACCTACACGGACTATTGCAAGGCAAGGCTTAACCCCTGCCGACTTAAGCTTGTCAGCCCTTACGATAAGCTCCTCTGTAAGTGCCTTAGCAGCATCTGCTCCCTTTAATAACTTAGCCATTTTTTTATTCTCCCGGTTATATACCTTTATTTTTCAGCTTTATCTGTTCATGCTTCTGCTGGCCGCCGGCTCAAGCGCCTGACCGCCTCTATCATGGAACGGTGCCGATTTTTGAGACTTAAGACCATGATAATATGTTATGATGCCTGGGTCAAAGGTATCTTGCCAATAATATCATATTTTGTCACTGTACAGCTGCAGCCGGTGCGTTTTGATTACATAAGTCCGGCCTTAACCGTATCAAATACTGCATCAGCCTTGACATTGCCAAGCTCAAGCATCTCCTCAGCGCGCTTATTCATAGCCTCTGCGTAGGCTCTGTCCTTCATGAGTCTTGTATTTATAAATACATTGAGACTTGCGGCATTAAGTGCTGCTCTGCAGCATGCAGCCGCACAGCCGGCATCGCTGATTGCAATCCTTGAGCCTATCTGTGAAAATCTTTCTACTATATTAATTGCTTCGAGGCAGAGCTCCATGATTCCGAAGGGTGCCTCCGAAGCTGCTTTAAGCACAGTCTCCATGACCTTATCCTTCTCCGCCTTTTCCTCTTCGGTTCCGGACGGCAGTCCGTATGCTTTCGATAGAGGCTCAAACACCTCTGCATCCTTTTCAACCATGGCAAGCAGCTTAAGCTGCAGCTCATCTGATTTTGCCTTAAGCTCAAGAATCTCATCCTGAACGTCAGCATACTTCTTCTTGCCTACGGTAAGGCTTCCTACCATATTGCCGAGCGCTGTACCAATAGCTCCAACCAGTGCTGAAGCACCTCCTCCTCCCGGAACCGGAGCACTGCTTGCAAGCACGCTTACAAAATCCTCGCAGCTTTTTGCTGTCATCTTATCGCTCACTCTTTTGCCTCCTGTTAAATATATAAGTGTTGGGGGCAAAAGTATTTTGCCCCCAACATCATTTATAAGGACCCGTGCTTCATCCAGGCTGTTCTGTGCTTATCAGAACAGGCCTGTGATGCGTCCGTCCTCATCAACATCTATCTTCTCTGCTGACGGAACCTTAGGAAGTCCAGGCATAGTCATGATATCTCCTGTAAGAGCTACAATGAAGCCTGCTCCTGCAGCAATCTTAAGGTTGCGGACAGTAATCTTGAAGCCCTCCGGTGCGCCAAGCTTGGATGCATCGTCGGAGAAGGAATACTGTGTCTTAGCCATGCATATCGGAAGCTTGTCATATCCAAGTGCCTCTATCTGAGCAAGCTGCTTAACAGCATTACCCTCAAGAACTACACCGTCTGCATGGTATACCTTCTTAGCGATGGCCTCAAGCTTCTCCTTAACGCTTAAGTCAAGATCGTATACAAACTTAAAGTTATTCGGCTGCTCACAGAGTCTTACAACCTCCTCTGCAAGTGCCTTGCCGCCTTCGCCGCCCTTAGCCCATACCTCGGAAAGAGCAACATTAACTCCGAGCTTTTTGCACTCGTCCTCAACAAGCTTAAGCTCAGCCTCTGTATCTGTCGGGAAGGCGTTAACTGCAACTACACATGGAAGGCCGTATACATCCTTAACATTGGATACATGTCTTAACAGATTCGGGATACCGGCCTTAAGAGCCTCAAGGTTCTCATTGTTAAGCTCCGGCTTCGGTACTCCGCCGTGATACTTAAGAGCTCTTACTGTAGCTACGATGACCACTGCTGAAGGCTTAAAGCCTGCATAACGGCACTTGATATCTATGAACTTCTCAGCTCCGAGATCAGCAGCAAAGCCTGCCTCTGTTACAGCATAATCGCCTGTCTTAAGAGCCATGCGCGTAGCGGTTACAGAGTTGCAGCCGTGTGCGATATTAGCAAACGGACCACCATGGATGAATGCCGGGGTCTTCTCAAGTGTCTGAACAAGATTCGGCTTAAGTGCATCCTTAAGAAGGGCTGCCATTGCTCCCTCTGCATGGAGGTCATGTGCTGTTACAGGCTGTCCTGCATAGGTATATGCAACTATCATGCGGCCAAGTCTTGCCTTAAGGTCATTGATATCAGAAGCAAGGCAGAGTACAGCCATAACCTCTGATGCAACCGTAATCTCAAAGCCATCCTCTCTCGGAACGCCCTGTGCCTTGCCTCCGAGTCCGTCTACTATATGACGAAGCTGACGGTCATTCATATCAACAGCTCGCTTCCATGTGATCTGCTTAACATCGATGCCAAGCTGATTGCCCTGCTGAATATGGTTGTCGAGCATAGCAGCAAGAAGATTGTTTGCTGCTCCGATTGCGTGGAAGTCACCTGTGAAGTGCAGGTTGATATCCTCCATCGGAACAACCTGAGCATATCCGCCGCCTGCAGCGCCGCCCTTTACTCCGAATACCGGTCCGAGTGAAGGCTCTCTGAGTGCAACTGTAGCATTCTTGCCTATCTTGCGAAGACCGTCTACCAGACCAACAGAGGTTGTGGTCTTGCCCTCGCCTGCCGGAGTCGGAGTGATGGCTGTAACAAGGATAAGCTTACCGTCAGGTCTTGCATCCTCTTTCAGCATGCGGTAATCAATCTTTGCCTTATAGTTGCCGTAAAGCTCAAGATACTTCTCATCAATTCCTGCAGTCTTTGCAATCTCGATGATCTTTGAAGGTGTACATTCCTGAGCAATCTCAATATCACTTTTAAATCCCATAATAGCTTATCCTCCCTTATAAATTTATAATAATTGCCTTTTTAAACCCTTTCATTTGTCTCATAAGTCTATTAAAACATGCAGTCCTTAATTCACGACAGGTCTGCAGTCCCTTCCAATGATTTTCTATGAGAACTGTGTCTTTGATATTTTTTTAACAAGATGTTAATGTTTTAACATACTATTGTTAATATTGAAAGCTTTTTTTGTGTAAAATGACGAAACATTTTAAGTATAAAGAGCCCCTCGATTATCGCACCCTTTTTCGTAAAAGTATTGCTGAACCGAGGGGCCCTTATTTACGTTATAGTACCATACCGTACAGCTGCCGTTTTCAGACAGTTAGCTTACTGTCTGAAATATATGCACTGATCAGGTCAGTCCGTCATCAGAAGCTTAAGTTGATGCCGGTAAGAACCGGAATGTAGGTATATACAAGAAGTACTGCGAACTCTACGATAAGGTAGAGAATAATCTTCTTGGATACGCCTCCGATAGTTGACTTAGTGATGCCGGCTGCAACGAACAGGTTAACTGCCATAGGCGGTGTAATCATACCGATTGATGTATTAACTATGATGATAAGTCCAAGTGCTACAGGGCTGATTCCGAGGAACGAACACAGCGGAAGCAGGATCGGTGTAACAAGAAGGATAATCGACTGTGTCTCAAGGAAGCATCCAAGGAACAGAAGAATAAGGTTAATAACAAGCAGCATGACAAATCTGTTGCTGAACAGAGCAAGTGCAGCATTGCAGATGGTGTTCGGAACATTCTCACTTGTCATGAACCATGCGAACGGAGCCGACATGGCAACAACAAAAAGTACGCAGGCTGCACTGATGGCACTGTCAAGGAATATCTTGTAGAGAATCTTGAAGGTAAGCTCGTGATAAACTACTGCAGATACAAGCAGCGCATAGATGCAGGCAACAGAAGCTGACTCTGTAGGTGTGAAGATACCAGCATAGATACCTCCAAGAATGATAACCGGCATAAGGAGTGCAAGGAGTGCATCCTTAAAGCGAACCAGATAATCCTTAAGCGCATACTTTGTTCTGTCAATTGAGTCATACTCATGACAGGTGATGATGTTGGTTATGCTGAGTGCAATCGCAAGCATAATTCCCGGAATCCATCCTGCCTTGAACATAGACAGTATGGACTGGTCAGCTGTAACTGCGTAGGTAACCATCGGGATTGACGGCGGGATAACAACGCCCAGCGTACCTGCCGATGCAGCAATAGCTGCAACCTTATCCTTAGGATAGCCCTTCTCAAGCATACGCGGTGCTGTGATGCCTCCGATAGCTGCAACTGTTGCAGGGTTTGAACCGGAGATAGCACCAAAGAATGCAGATGCTACAACAGAGATAACAGCAAGTCTTCCGGGAACTGCCTTAAGCAGAATCTCGAAGAATGCAATAAGTCGCTTTGAGATACCGCCCTCAGCCATGATATTGCCGGCCAGAATAAAGAACGGTACTGCCATAAGCACAAAGTTGTCGACCTGTGTGAAAAGTCTCGTAACAACAGCATTAAGATACTGGTTATTGCCTGTTGCATACATTGTTATGGCTGATGCCACTCCAAGACAGGTTCCGATCGGAACGCCAAGGAAGAGCAATACAAAAAGTGATCCGAAAAGTAATCCGATTAACATTTATTTCTCCTCCTTTCCTCTGATCTTCTGAATGTTAAAGGCTGTATAATATATGCCCATAAGCACTATACCTACAGGTATAAGCATGTATACCAGTCCAAGCGGCCACTCAAGCATGGGTGAAAGCTTACCCTGATTAAGCATCTTGCTGGATATCTGCCAGCCCTGACGAAGCAGGAACAGTGAAAACAGATCAACTACAACAATATCGATGCCGGTAATGATATTCTGAATTCCCTTAGGGAATATCATGCCTACAACCTCAACCATGAAATGACTTCCTCTTGATGCTGCAATCATAGCTCCGAGATATGTCATTGCTATCATACAGTATCTTGCGAACTCCTCACTCCACGGAATTGAGAAAATTCCTGTATAACGTCCTACTGTTGCCATAAAGATAACCAGAACCATGGCAATCGTTATGACAACTATTACATGTTCCATGAATTTTTTGAATAAATCAAGAACCTTCATAGATTAATGCCCCCTTTTCTATCCATAATTACTGCGAATGATAATGCTTTTCCGCGGTAAGTGACAGGTTCATCTCTCAGCAGATGCAGGTTACTGCAAAACCTTTCTTCACACGACTGAAAGCTTTAATTATGTTGCGTGTCGGAGGACCTGTCAGTTGTCCGACCGTATACTTTGAATACATTCACATATCCTGCTGCTCAGGTCGTTTTTTTAACCCCTGCTCGTTTATATCGAATATCGGATATATGAATTTGAGATTTGTCTGCCGTGCCGGAAGCACTCCGGCACAGCAAACCATAAATCCTGATCACAGATCAATAACGTTCCTGCCTGCCGGCAGGCTGCAGAAACAGTGTCTGCACTTCTTTACTTGTTTGTTACTGCCTGAATCTTTGCAAGGAGATCTGCATCGATGCCGAGTGATGCATCGTCATATACAGACTTTGTGGCCTCTGCCCACTCATCCTGATCAACATCAGAAATGATTATGCCGTAAGCTTCCATGTCCTTACGTGCCTGAACCGCCATACGCTGCTCAATCTCACGCTGCTCTGTCTTAGCAAGATCAGCTGCCTCAAGAAGGATGTTCTGCTGATCCTCAGTAAGGCCGTCAAATACGTCCTGGCTGATTGCAAGTACAGACGGGCTGTAGAACAGATTGTTCTCGGTCATGTAAGGCTGTACCTCATGAAGCTTGTTAGCATAGTAGGTGATTGAGAACGGGTTCTCCTGTCCATCGATGGTTCCCTGCTGAAGTGCTGAGAATACCTCTCCCATAGCCATAGCTGTAGGAGTTGCACCGAGTGCGGAATAGGTTGCCATATGAACCTTGTTCTCCATGGTACGAATCTTCATACCCTTAAGGTCATCCGGATGTACTACCTCCTTCTTTGAGTTGGTTGTGCATCTGTAACCGTTCTCCCAGAATCCAAGTGCCTTAACACCTGTGCCATCGAACTCGCTTAAAAGATACTGGCCGACTTCACCGTCAAGAACCTCATAAGCTGTGTCGTAGGTTGGGAAAAGATAAGGAAGGTCAAGCACTGCCCAGTTAGCTGTTGCATTGGCAAACGCCGGAATCGGACCTGTTGAGGTTACGATCATGTCCTGTGTTCCCATTGATACAGCATCAAGCATATCAGACTCATTGCCAAGTGCTGAGCTCGGGTAGATATCTACTGTCATCTCTCCGTCTGAAAGCTCCTCAAGATGATTTCTGAGTGCTACAAGTCCTGCTGCATATGCACCTGACATGGAACCTGTTATTCCTGCCTTAAAATGAATACTTGCATCAGATGATCCGAGCGGATCCTCATTGGCTGCACTGCCCTCTACAAGTGTCATGGCAGCTTCTGCTGAACCTGATCCGGATGCTGCTGTAGTCTCTGCAGTTGCAGAATCTGAAGCAGCTGAGGTAGATGTTGTTGATGATGAGCTTCCGCATGCTGCAAGCGAAGCTGTCATAGCAGCAACGAGTGCAAGTGAAATAAACTTTTTCATTTAATTCTCCCTTTTCATAATAATACTTAATAAATATCTATGTAATTGAGCCGGTCCGACTACCCCATATCAGACAGCTCCGATTACCTTTATAACCCCTGGCAGATTACTCTACCGGGAAGCCCTCAACCTTAGCGTTGTAGCTGTACTCAGGAGTCGGGAACGCGCCTGAGCAGGTCTCGTCATAGAATGCATTAAGAGCATCAACCATAGGCTGACGAAGCTCTGCATAATGCTTAACGAACTTCGGCTTCATATCGTTGAAGAGACCGGTCATATCATAGAGATTAAGCTCCTGACCGTCTGTATACTTGCCTGCTCCGATACCGCAGCAAGGAATCTTAACAGTCTCGGTGATCTTCTTTGCTACGCCTACAGGCATGCACTCAAGGCAGATAGCGAAAGCACCTGCAGCCTCAACAGCCTTAGCATCCTCAAGAAGCTGTACTGCATAATCGCTGTCCTTACCCTGAACTCTGAATCCGCCAAGCTGGCTGATTGACTGAGGTGTAAGACCGATATGTGCCATAACCGGAATGCCGCCGTCAACGATTGCCTTGATTCTCGGAGCCATCTTAGCGCCTCCCTCAAGCTTAATGCAGTCGCAGCCGCCTTCCTGCATGATGCGGTTAGCATTGGCAACTGCCTGCTCGTTGCTTACATTGTAGGTGCCGAATGGCATATCGCCAACTACAAATGTATTAGGAGCGCCCTTAACAACTGCCTTAGTATGATGGATGATCATGTCGATTGATACAGGAATTGTAGAGCCATCTCCTGTAATAACATTTCCGAGAGAATCTCCTACAAGGATCATCTCGGTCTTAGACTCATCAACGATACCTGCAAATGTGTAATCATAGCAGATGGTCCAGGTCCACTTCTGTCCCTCTTCCTTGTAGCGCTGGAAGTCTTTTACGGTACACTTTTTCTTGTCACTCATTTTTTTATCTCCTTTATAATTAAGGCTTAATGCCCTTCTTACTTCTTAAATACGGCTCCTGCCATAGCTGAGGTTACAAGTCTTGAATATCTGTCAAGATAGCTGCCCGGCTTAACCGGCGGCTTATGAGGCTCCCAGCCGATCTTACGCTTCTCAATCTCCTCATCAGGAACGTTAAGCGTAACAGTACCACCCTCGATATCGATGGAAATGCTGTCGCCGTCCTTAACAAAGGCGATAAGTCCGCCCTCAGCTGCCTCCGGTGATACATGTCCTATAGCTGCACCTCTGGTTGCTCCTGAGAAACGTCCGTCTGTTACAAGGGCAACGCTTGAGCCTAAGCCCATGCCGATAATAGCCGAAGTAGGAGTAAGCATCTCTCTCATTCCAGGGCCGCCCTTCGGTCCCTCATATCTGATAACAACAACATCACCAGGCTTAATCTCACCATTATAGATAGCCTTAACTGCCGGCTCCTCCTGGTCAAATACTCTTGCCGGTCCTGTATGCTTAAGCATCTCCGGAACAACTCCGGCCTTTTTGCATACTGCACCGTCCTTTGCAAGGTTGCCGTACATAATCTTAAGACCGCCTGTAAGGCTGTATGCAGTCTCCTTATTGCGGATAACATCCTCATCGATAACCTCGTGGCCCTCAACATTTTCAAATACTGTCTTGCCCGTAACTGTAAGGTTATCCTCAAGAAGGCCGTACTCCTTAAGTCTTGCCATAAGAGCTGTTACACCGCCTGCATTGTCAAAGTCTGCCGGATAGTGCGGACCTGAAGGCTTAAGCTTAACAAGATGAGGAACCTTGGCTGCAATAGACTCAACCTCATCAAAGCTGAACGGAATGCCTGCTTCATTGCATATAGCTGCAAGATGAAGCATGGTGTTGGAGGAGCCGCCGATAGCCATATCAACAACAAGTGCGTTATGTATAGCCTTATCATTAAGGATCTGCTTGCAGTTAACCTGCTGGCGCCAGAGCTCAACGATACGCATACCTGTACGCTTTGCTACGGCAAGCTTCTTTCCGCTTAATGCAGGAAGAGTTGCTCCCGGAAGACAGAGACCAAGTGCCTCTGTAAGGAAGTTCATAGAATTGGCTGTTCCGAGGAGGTTGCATGCTCCGCAGCCCGGAAGTGCGCACTGCTCAAGCTTTGAAAGCCACTCCTCTGATTTGATGCCTCTCTGTACAAGACCTGAGGCCTCCATAAGATCTGTATATCCAACCTTCTCTCCGTCCATGCAGCCGGTAGCCATAACACCGCCTGAACAGATAATCATAGGTACATCAAGCCTTGCAGCTGCCATAATCATACCCGGTGTGATCTTATCACAGTCAGGAATGAGAACCATGGCATCGAAGCTGTGACCGTTCATCATGCACTCAACAGAGTCAGCTATAAGCTCACGGCTTGCCAGCGGATAATGCATTCCATAGTTGCCCTGCGCAATACCGTCGCATATTCCGATAGTAGGAAATTCTATCGGCTGTCCGCCTGCTGCAATGATACCCTCCTTGACAGCTCTTGCAATCTGATCAAGATGTCTGTGTCCGGGCATTGTCTCATTCTGTGCATTAACTACAGCAATAATCGGCTTCTCAAGATCCTCCGGAAGAAGACCCATGGAATAATAAAGTGCTCTGTGAGTCGCTCTCTCCAGGCCCTTTGTGGTGATATCGCTTTTTTTTGTCATAATACTACCCCCAAACCATAAGTCAGGGTAACTGAAGTGCTTTTTTTTCACATCAATTACTCGTTTTCAACATTGGAATTTTAGCACGCATTAATATTCAAAATCAAGTTTACATTGTGCACTTGCACTAAATATTAACACCATTGCATTTTGATTTTCCTTCAACATTGCCAACTATGTCTGTTTTTTTGTGCAAATTGCGAAAAAACATAATGTTTTTTTGTACAATAGTTCCATATTGGCAAAGCGGGTGCATTTATTAAATACAGTTTTCTGTTTCATGATAATGCAGTGAAGTGCTTTAGAATAATACACCCGAGATGATATCGCGTTCAGAAGATGCCGGCCCGGCCAGTCCAGTCCCGGATTGCAGTGCTTATGATGAATATCAATGCAAGTAAAAGGAGCTGCCGCTCTTATTGCGACAGCTCCTGATTATTCGTTCAATATTCTGTTATATTGTCGAATTACTTATTTGTAACTTCCTGAATCTTAGCAAGAAGGTCAGCGTCGATGCCAAGTGAGGTATCATCATATACTGACTTTGTAGCCTCAATCCACTCATCCTGATCTACATCTGAGAAGATGATACCGTAAGCTTCCATGTCCTTACGAGCCTGAACAGCCATACGCTGCTGTACCTGTCTCTGCTCATCCTTTGCAAGCTTAGCTGACTCAATAACCCACTCCTGCTGCTCCTCTGTAAGGCCGTCAAATACATCCTGGCTGATGCAGAGAACTGACGGGCTGTAGAACAGATTGTTCTCGGTCATGTAAGGCTGAACCTCATGAAGCTTGTTGCCGTAGTAGATGATTGAAAGCGGGTTCTCCTGGCCATCGATGGTTCCCTGCTGAAGTGCTGAGAATACCTCGCCCATAGCCATAGCTGTAGGAGTTGCTCCGAGTACTGTATATGTAGCCATGTGAACCTTGTTCTCCATGGTACGGATCTTCATTCCCTTAAGGTCATCAGGATGTACAATCTCCTTCTTGGAGTTGGTTGTGCATCTGTAGCCGTTCTCGAAGAAGGCAAGTGCCTTAACGCCTGTTCCGTCGAACTCGCCGAGAAGCATCTGTCCAACCTCACCGTCAAGAACCTCATATGCTGTCTCGTAGGTCGGGAAGAGATAAGGAAGGTCAAGCACTGCCCAGTTAGCTGTTGCTGAAGCAAATGCAGGAATCGGTCCTGTTGAGGTAACAAGCATATCCTGTGTGCCTGTTGATACTGCATCAAGCATATCAGACTCATTGCCAAGTGCTGAGCTTGGATAAATATCAACTGTCATGTCACCGTCTGACATCTCCTCAAGGTGATTTCTGAATGCAACAAGACCTGCTGCATAAGCACCTGTCATAGCGTTGGTGATACCGGCCTTAAAGTGAATGCTTGCTGTTGAAGGTCCGAGCGGATCCTCATTGGCTGCGCTTCCCTCTACCATAGTCATTGAGGACTCTGCTGCCTCTGTTGACTCTGTCTCTGCTGCTGCCTCTGTCTCGCCTGATGCTGCAGCTGCTGTTGTTGTGCTTGTTGAGCTGCTTCCGCATGCTGCAAGTGAAGCTGTCATAGCTGCAACAAGCGCAAGTGAAATAAACTTTTTCATGTTGTGTTTCTCCCTTCTATCCTTTAGAAATATTACAAAAACATCACGATACCCCTATCGCAATATCTCTGTGATCTGAATAAGCTTCGGATTAACAGATGTGCCATAATAGTGATGCCAGTGTCAAGGACTTATGATACCGGTATCAGAGTAATCCGATCATCTGAAACAAAATGCCTGTAAAT
>CAVALT010000016.1:0-14509 GCA_963589455.1 Clostridiales bacterium | reverse complement strand
TGCTGCAGGTGCATGATGAGCTGCTGATCGAAACAGCTCCGGATGAGCTTGATGAGGTCAAGGCCCTTGTCAGACAGTGCATGGAGCAGGCGGCAGATCTTTCTGTAAAGCTCGCGGTAGAGGTGGAGAGCGGAGACAGCTGGTATGACTGCCACTAAGGATGAAAAGGTTGCATATGGCGATAATAACAGATGAGATGATAAGCAGCACAATTGTGCGCAAGGATCTGCTGCCGCTTTCATTTTTAAAGAAAAGCGCATATACGGGCTCGAAGAGGAAGCTTAATTATAAGCTTGAAAAGACTGAGATTGAGCTTCCGGCACCGACTGCCGATGCCACTTCAGAAAAGACTGAAGCAGCATCTAAGCCGGAGCCCGAACAAAATGCTGAAGCGGCACCGGTTAAGAAGACAGTGCTCAGGATATACTGGTGGACAGGCCCATTTTCCTTTGACAACACGCCGCCTGAAGAGATAACAAGCCATGAGGTTGAGTTTTCAGATGCCGGCATAGATGAGGCCATCAGCTATCTTAATGAGGTGCTTATGAAGGACAGCGGCAGCAGTACCTAAGGAAATTATAACAGAGTATGGTAATAGGACTTATCGGAGGCATCGGAAGCGGTAAAAGTACCGTAACAGAGGTGCTGAAAAATGAATACGGCTTTGAGCTTCTGCTTACCGATGATATTGCAAAGGAGCTGGAGCTGCCGGGTGGCTGCTGCTATGAGGCTATAACAGACGCATTCGGTACGGAGATACTGCAGAACGGAGCAGGAAGCCGCATAGACAATCAGAAGCTTGCCGCACGTATTTACGGAGATCAGGAGGCTCTTGCGAGGATCAATGCAATAGTTCATCCGGCAGTGTGGAGCTATGTGCGTGCATTTATCAATGAAAGGATCCGGCACGGAGGCATTTACCGCAATGAATGCAATAGTAAGGCAAATGTGTCCGCCGGTGATGATTATGCTGATGTCGATGATGACAGCACGAACGCATGCAGCAATGACCGAAGTGACAAGGCAGGATCTGCATTCGCGCCTGCACATGCGCCCGCACCCGAGAAAGCTGCAGGCAGAGAAGCAGTGGAGCCGCGCATTGCAGTTGAAACGGCATTGCCTGATGAGGAGTTTGAGGCACTTTGCGATGAAATCTGGTTTATCCGGACTGACCGTGAGATAAGAGTAAAGCGACTCATGGAGAACCGCGGGTATACAAGGGAAAAGAGCGAAAGCATTATTGCACGGCAGTGGGACGATGCACAATTCGAAGCGGCAGCAGACAAAATTATCGATAATTCCGGCAGCAGGGAGGCTGCAGAGGCACAGGTAAGGAAATATCTTGATGAGCTGCCTGGATAACTCACTTATGTTAAGAGAAAATGGATGAAATCGAATTGCTTCGCACATTGTGATTCTGCAATCTTCAAAACATACATCATGCTCATATATGGATACAAGGAATGAAGGCACAAGAAGCCGCAGAGTATAGATTTTAATCAGAAATTGTGCTATCATCAGATAAATGTGTGGCTGAATTGATACAGACATGCTTATTGTTCTGCATAAAAACAGGTTATGCGGGCACGGTATTCAAGTATATTAAAGCAGAGATGCTTAAGCTTCATCCGCACAGTTTTTTTTTAGAGAAGCACGGAGGTATATCAATGAAGCTTATTTATGCGATAGTAAGAAATGATAATCAGGATACCGTTACAACAGCTCTCAGCAAGAACGGCTACAGCATTACCAAGCTGTCGACTACAGGAGGCTTCCTTCGCAAGGGCAATGTTACGCTTATGATATGCACCGAGGATGAGAAGGTTGACAAGGCCATAGAGCTTATCAGAAGTGAATGCGGAGAGAGGCAGAAGATAACAGTTGACATGCCGTTTATCTCAGGCATGAACATGATAAACTATTCGACCATGCCGATGCAGATCGAGGTTGGAGGTGCAACAATATTTGTCACCAACGTCGAGAGATTTGAGAAATTCTGATTCAGAAAACTTTATTGCAACTATTTATTTAATTGGAGGATACTTTTAAAATGGCTAAGGAATTTATCGTTGAGACAAGTGCACGTCATGCACATGTAACACAGGAGACTCTTGAGGTGCTTTTCGGTGCCGGATATCAGCTCACAGTTAAGAAGGAGCTTTCACAGCCGGGACAGTTCGCATCAGGCGAGAAGATTACTGTTGTAGGCGAGAAGTCAGAGACCAAGATGTCTATCCTGGGACCATGTCGCAAGAACAATCAGGTTGAGATCTCAGCTACAGATGCACGTTCACTCGGCATTAAGGCTCCTGTACGTGAGTCAGGCGATATCGCAGGCTCAGGCTCATGCAAGCTTGTAGGACCTGCAGGTGAGGTTGAGCTCAAGGAGGGTGTTATCGTTGCAAAGAGACATATCCACATGACTCCTGCAGACGCTAAGGAGCTTGGCGTTGAGAACGGACAGATCGTTAAGGTGCTTATCGATTCAAATGCAGGCAGAAAGCTTGTTTTCGATGACACAGTAGTTCGTGTTTCAGACAGCTATGCTCTTGCAATGCACATCGATACAGATGAGGCAAATGCAGCACTTTGCGGCCCTAACCAGATGGGAACCATCGTAGGCTGATAAAAGAAGGCATTTACAAAGAGGCTTTTAAAACCTGATATCATTTACATTGCGGTCATGGATAAAGCTTTCTGACTGCGGCAATATCATTTTAAGGAAGAGGATTGATTAATGAAGGTATTAGTAATTAACTGCGGAAGCTCATCTCTTAAGTACCAGATTATTGAGATGGACAACAAGGAGGTTCTCTGCAAGGGACTTGTTGAGCGTATCGGTATCGACGGATCACAGCTTACACATAAGGTTCCTGGCAAGGACAACTATGTTATCAAGGAGCAGATGAATGACCATCAGAAGGCTGTTGAGCTTGTTATGGCTGCTATAACTGATCCGGAGCACGGCGTTATCAAGTCAGTTGACGAGATCGATGCAATCGGACACAGAGTCGTACACGGCGGACAGAAGTTTGCAAAGTCAGTTCTTATCGATGATGAGGTTAAGGCTGCTCTCCGCAGATGCACAGACCTTGCACCTCTTCACAACCCGGCAAACATCCTCGGCATTGAGGCTTGTGAGAAGGCTATGCCGGGCAAGCCGAACTGCGGAACCTTTGATACTGCATTTGGTATGGGCATGGAGCCTAAGGCATATCTCTATGCTCTTCCGATCGAGTACTACAAGGATTACGAGGTAAGACGCTACGGCTTCCACGGTGCATCACACGATTACGTTTCACACAGATGTATCGAGATTGCAAATCTTGATCCGAAGACTGCTAAGGTTATCGTATGCCATCTTGGAAACGGTGCTTCAATCTCAGCTTCAATCGGCGGAAAGTGCGTTGATACTTCCATGGGTCTTACTCCTCTTGAGGGACTTATCATGGGTACACGTTCAGGAAATGTTGATCCTGGTATCATGCAGTACATCTGCAACAAGGAGGGTCTCGACATCAACGGCATCCTCAACGTACTCAACAAGAAGTCAGGCGTACTTGGTATGAGCGGCGGCATTTCTTCAGACTTCAGAGACATCGAGAAGGCAGCTGAGGAGGGCAATGAGGACTGCAAGAATGCTCTCGAGGCCTTCCGTTACAGAGTAGCAAAGTACATCGGTGCTTATGTTGCAGCTATGAATGGTGTTGATGCTATCTGCTTCACAGCAGGTGTTGGTGAGAATGATATCCAGACACGTAAGCTTATCTGCGATCAGTATCTCGGATACCTCGGAGTTAAGATCTGCGATGAGAGAAATAATGTAAGAGGCAAGGAGACACTTATCTCTACAGATGATTCAAAGGTTAAGGTTTACCTTCTTCCTACAGATGAGGAGCTTAAGATAGCTATGGATGCAGTCAAGATCCTCAGCGACCTTAAGAAGTAATAATCAGAATGAGTATCAGCTGTGATTACTGTGCAAATTATGTATATGACGAGGATGACGACGCATATTACTGCGACGCCAATCTCGATGAGGACGAGTTTATGAGACTGATGGAGTCGGATTATAAGCAGTGTCCCTACTACCGCAACGGTGACGAATACAGCATAGTGAGACATCAGATGTAAAAGAGTAAAAAAAGAGCCGCCGGGTGGATTGATTTCCATCCGGCGGCTTTTCTTTTAAGCTATTCTAAGGAAATGCTGATTAAATCAGAGCTTCCTGAAAGCATATATAATGTGCTTGCAGAACAGGCAGGTGTTTTGCTTTATTTCGCTAAACTCAGTCGCTGCGTCAGTCGGCTGATATCTTCTGCAGCTGCAATGCATTTTAATGAGCAGCGCGCAGGCACACCATTATGCTGAAAAGCCGATATATTACAGGCTTGCTCTCAGGATATCTGCTATCTGAGCAGGAGTAAGAACTCTCCATCCGTTTAAGGTGTCCTTGCCGTTGCAGGCCTTTTTAGCCATAAGCTCGATGTTCTTGTCATCGATGCCTATATCTGAGAGTCTGGACTTAAGTCCCAGCTTATTGTAGAAGAAGTCCTCAAGACACTCGATTCCCTTCTTTGCTGCATCCATATCTGAGAGTGAGGCATCAACGCCGAATACATTTACCGCAAACTCCTTAAACTTAGGAGCAGTAGAATCATCGAGGATATATCTCATCCACTTTGGAGTGATGATGGCAAGTCCGAGACCGTGAGTGATATCATAGATAGCACTGAGCTCATGCTCGATCATGTGGTTGGTCCACTCGCAGTTTGTAAGAGCTCCGGTGAAGCCGTTGATTGCCCAGGAGCTGGTCCACATAAGATTGGCTCTTGCTTCATAGTTGTCAGGCTCCTTAAGCGCAACAGGTGCATACTGGATAACTGTCTTCATGAGGCCTTCCTTGATGCGGTCGAGCATAAACATGCTGCCGTCATGATCCACAAAATAGTCCTCCATGATATGTGAAAGTATATCAGCTGAGCCGCTTGCTGTCTGGAACTGACTTACAGAGTAGGTGAGCGTCGGATCCAGGAAGGAAACTACAGGTCTTAAGCCCGGAGCAGCTATACAGAGCTTCTGCTCAGTCTCAGCATTAGAGATAACACCGATCATATCCATCTCAGAGCCGGTTGCTGCAAGAGTAAGGATTGTGGCGATCGGGATGGTCTTTCCGATTCTTGCCTTGCCTGTAACGAGATCCCATGCATCGCCGTCGTAGCCGGCAGCAGCAGAAATACCCTTTGAGCAGTCGATAACGGAGCCGCCGCCGATGGCAAGTATTACATCGATGCCTTCCTTCCTGCAGATCTCGGCACCTGCGTTGACGCTGGTAACCTTAGGATTGGGCTCAACTCCGCCTAACTCAAAATACTCAAGGCCGGCATCCTTTAATGAAGCTGCGGCCTTTTCAAAAATGCCGTTGCGCTTGATTGAACCGCCTCCGTATACGATAAGAACCTTTTTTCCGAGCTTGGAGAGCTCCTTGCCGAGACTTCCGAGTCTGTCAGGTCCGAAAATAACCTTGGTTGGAACGCTGTAATTAAACTTGTACATTGGCTTTACCCCTTTCTGAAAACCGTGTTGTGAGGAGCAGGTGCTTCAAAATCCGATGCAGAGCTGCATGCAGGAGGATTTCTGCCCTCTGCTCTCTGACATCACTATATCAGACTATGTTAAATTTTTCACTGAATTTGACAGAAAAATATCAGAAAATGCGTTCGTTGTACTTTAACAGGAACAGTTAAAATGCTATAATAGCGCGCATAGGTTTCTATGGGGATAGAATAGGAGTAAGACAGATTAATAAGGGGGATATCCGGCAGGGATTCATTTCTCAAAGCAGTAGGCTGTGACTGTTGATGATATTTAGAAAGCGGAGTGTTTGCATTCGTATGATTAAGATGAACAGTGACAGAAAGGCAAATCTTGCGTATATTGTGGTTATGGCTCTTTATTACGGAGTCTATTCATTTATATTTCTGTATCTGAGCATATATCTGCTGGCCAACGGCTTTACCAATTCCGAGATCGGAGTAGTCATGGCCATGGGCTTTGCACTGACTGTGGTGGCACAGCAGGTTCTTGCAAATTTTGCAGATAAGACGGATAAGATCAGCAACAGTCAGATTCAGGCAATAGGCTATGTGCTTATTATTCTTATAAATGCCGGGCTGCTTATGCTGCACGGCAGAAGTACGGCTATGTGTGTGCTGTACTGTGCGCAGATAGTTGTTGTCATGGGCATACAGCCATGTCTTAATGCCCTTAATTTCCAGATGTCGAGCTATCATTACAGGATGAATTTTGGTTTTGCACGAAGCCTCGGTGCGGTTTCCTATGCGGTGGTTTCTGCAATAGCCGGACAGCTCGTTATGATCTACGGCAATGTTGTCCTGCAGCTTGGCAATATATTTTTAGGTGTATGCGCCATAGTTCTTCTGTTGGCCCTGGATCATAAGCTTAAGATAAAGAGGGCTTCACTTCCGGACGAGGAATTTGTCAGAAATGACGGCGACAAGGTAAGCTATATTCAGTTTATCAGAAGCTACAGCCCGTTTATGCTGTTTATATTCGGCTCTGTCTTCCTGTACTTCAGCTTCGCCATACTTAATAATTTCATGTGGCAGGTTATGGAGCCGCTCGGAGCCTCAAAGGCCTCCTACGGCATGGTGCAGGCAGTTAAGGCCGGAATAGAGCTCTTCCCGATGGTGCTTTCACTGGGACTTGTTATGAAATTCGGAATCCGTAAGCTGGTTGTATTTTCAGCGGCAGGCTTCTTTGTTAAGGCCTTCCTTACACAGATAGCCGGCTCGGTCGGCGGCATTTACTTTGCTACCATGTTTGAAACAGTAGCCTATGGACTCTTTGCTCCGGTTACGATATATTATGTAGCAGAGCTCTTTGACAAAAAGGATGGAGTTAAGGGACAGGCATTGCTTACCCTTGCCTATGCGCTTGGCTGCGTGCTGGCAAGCATATCAGGCGGCGTCGTGCTTAATGCCTTCGGAACAAAGGAGCTGCTTATGGTTTCATCCGCTGCGGCAGGACTTGGAACTGTTATAGTTGCGCTTTCAATGCCAGTAATCAGCAGCAGGATAGAGCGCAAAAACAAGATGTTTAAATACTAAGATGTTGGGTCAAAAGCTTTTGCCGCTGACTGATACCGGATTGTATTCAGAGCGGAATGCACTGCTGCCGTAAGGGCGGCGGTGCATTACTGTTTTAAGGAAAAGCTGATCAAAGCACTTCTTACGCCGGATTTGCGCTGCAAAGCAGCGAATTTCCTTACAAATCCGTGTGATTCGCCGGAGACTGATTAAGAAAATGCTGATCTCAGCATTTCCTTAATCGGCATTTCCCTAAAAGCTAATGGTGACGCGAAACTGCCGCTGCACCTGGAGGCTGCGCAATCCTAAGAAGCATTCTGTGCTGTAAGACTGGCAGCAATAAACTGACAACGGAGATATATTAATGAGCATTAGTGAAGATACCTTAAGAATGAAGCTTGCAGCGCCTGAGCTTGCAGCCTCACGTATAGAGCAGCGCAATGCGGCACTCAGAAAAATAGAGGAGAAGCTAAGCAGCAATGCTGATGCTGTTTTTGCGGAAAATGCCGCAGATATTGAGGCGGCAAAGGAAGCCGGTGTTTCTGAGGCTGTATTAAAACGGCTTAAATTTAATGAAGCTAAGCTTACGGACTGCATAAAGGGCATTGAACAGCTTATCAGCCTTCCGGATCCTATTGGCAGAATCAGCCTTGCAAGGGAGCTGGATGAGGGCTTAAGCTTATACAGGGTAAGCTGCCCTATAGGCGTTATCGGCGTGATATTTGAGGCCAGGCCGGATGCAATGGTACAGATATCCTCACTCTGCATAAAGAGCGGAAACTGTGCGGTGCTTAAGGGCGGCAGAGAGACTGCACACACAAACCGCATTTTGTTCAGACTTATACATGAGGCTGTTGTTGAGGCAGGGCTTCCTGAGATGAGTCTTATGCAGGCAGAGCAGCACAGTGAGATAGATGAGCTGCTTACCTGCGACAAAAGCGTGGATCTGCTCATACCGAGAGGCTCGAATCAGTTTGTACGCTACATCATGGATCATACAAGGATACCGGTAATGGGACATTCCGACGGTATATGTCATGTATATGCAGACAAGGCACTCGACATTAACAAGGCGGTTCCGGTTATACTTGATGCAAAAACACAATATACGGCAGCCTGCAATGCAGCGGAAACTCTGCTTATTCACAGAGATATAGCTAAGAGCTTTGTTCCGATGATTGCAGAGGCTCTCAGCAATGCAGGAGTACGCATACATGGAAATAAAGAGGTGTGCGCTCTGACTGAGCATACGGAGCTGCTTGACCCTGAGGTTTACAGGGAGTATCTTGATCTTGAGATATCTGTTAAGGTTGTTGCGGATATTGAAGAGGCTGTGGCACATATCAACAGATACGGCTCACATCATACCGACTGCATTATCACCGAGGATGATGAGGCGGCAGCATATTTCATGCAGATGGTTGACTCGGCAGGAGTTTATCAGAACTGTTCAACACGATTTGCAGACGGCTTCAGATACGGCTTCGGCGCTGAGGTTGGCATAAGCACATCGAAGCTGCATGCAAGAGGTCCGGTAGGACTTGAGGGGCTCATGAGCTACAAGTACAGGCTTTTCGGAAACGGACACATAGTCGGGGATTATGCAGAGGGCAGAAAAAGCTTTCATTTCAGAGAGCTCTGACCCTGGTATTAAAAAATAAAGGGGTAAAAAATTATGTATGATTATCTTATAGTGGGTGCAGGCCTTTACGGCGCTGTATTTGCACACGAGGCCATGGCGGCAGGCAAATCCGTGCTGGTTATAGATAAGAGACCGAATATTGCGGGCAATGTTTATACGGAAAAGATAGAAGGCATTAACGTGCACAAGTACGGCGCACACATTTTCCATACCAATAATAAAAAGGTCTGGGAGTATGTCAACCGCTTTGCTGAGTTCAACCGCTTCACAAATTCTCCGGTAGCAAATTATAAGGGAGAGCTCTATTCGATGCCCTTCAATATGTATACCTTTAATAAAATGTGGGGCGTGGTTACTCCTGAGGAGGCAGCTGCAAAGATAGACGAGCAGCGTGCAGAGATAAAGGGAGAGCCGCAGAATCTCGAGGAACAGGCAATATCCCTTGTGGGACGCGATATCTACGAGAAGCTGGTTAAGGGCTATACGGAAAAGCAATGGGGACGTGACTGCAGAGAGCTTCCCGCATTTATAATAAAGAGGCTTCCGGTAAGACTGACCTTTGACAATAATTATTTCAATGCCTTATACCAGGGCATACCTGTGGGCGGATATACCGGACTTGTGGCTAATATGCTTGAGGGTGCAGAGGTACGTCTCGGAGTGGATTATCTGGCTGACAAGGCAGCCTATGATGCTATGGCAGAGAAGGTTATCTACACAGGCGCCATTGATGCATATTTTGACTATAAGCTCGGCAATCTCGAGTATCGTTCAGTGCGCTTTGAGAATGAGCTTCTGGATAAGCCGAATTTCCAGGGAAATGCTGCAGTTAACTATACTGACAGGGAGACACCGTGGACACGTATTATAGAGCACAAGTGGTTTGAGTTTGGTAAGGATGAGCATGGAAATGAGCTTCCGAAGACCGTTATAAGCCGTGAGTACAGCTCTGAGTGGAAGCCCGGAGATGAGCCATATTATCCTGTAAATGATGAGAAGAACGGAAAGCTCTATCAGGAGTACAGGAAGCTTGCTGAGAATGAGAGCAAGGTTGTGTTTGGCGGCCGCCTTGGAGAGTATAAGTATTACGATATGGATCAGGTTATTGCCGCTGCACTGGATAAATGTGCAGAGATAATCGGATAATATAGTATGGCTGATCAGGCATTACACATGAAATCAATACCGCAGGACTGCATATTTATAGTCTGCCACAAGCCCTGCTTCATACCTGACAATCCGCTGTTTTATCCGGTTCAGGTAGGAGCAGAGCTTGCAGACTGTACGCTTAAGGGCATGCAGCCCGATAATACCGGAGACAACATATCATCAAAAAATCCGGATTACTGCGAGCTTACCGCACAGTACTGGGCCTGGAAAAATGCTGACTGTGCTTACTACGGCTTCTTCCATTACAGGCGCTTTATGGCCTTTGACAGGGTAGCTGAGGCTGATAAGGACGGCGGAACAGATATAAGTCTTAAGCCCTATATAGAGCTTGACAATGTCTGGGATGATCTTTCGAAATATAAGCTTAATGCCGATGATATGCATAGTGTTATCAGCAGATATGATATAATCACGGTATATAGGGAGAGGATTAATACCACTGTATATCAGCAGTATGCAAGGTATCATAATGCTGCTGCACTTGATCAGGCTGTGGCGGTGCTCAGGGACAGATTCCCGGAGTATTCTGAAAGTGCAGACAGATATCTTGGCTCGCATAACATTTACTACATGAACATGTTTATCATGTCCAAGGCGAAATTCAATGAATATATGAGCTGGCTCTTTGATATCCTTTCTGTGCTTGAGGAGGATCAGGAGTTCAGAAAATATCACGAGCCGCGAATTATGGGCTTTATCTCTGAGCGATTATTTGGTATATATTATACATATCAGGCGGCACACGGCGCACGCTGTGCAGAGCTCAGCTATATCAGGTTCTACAATACCGATCCTGATGCCCGGCAGGTTGAAACAGAGATAAGGACATTTTCAGCCGGACCTGTCAGGATAAAGGTAGACATGCGCATGCTCAACCGTTTCTTTCCGGCAGGAAGCCTGAGGAGACGGCTGTTAAGAGCAATTATACTGAGGTAGACATATATCAGGATGTTGGTGGTGTAAAAGTATTTTGCCGCCAACTGACATCAGATTGCTAATTACTGCGTGTTCTGCAATTTTTAAGGAAACGCTGATTAAAGCATTTCCTGCGCCGGAGGCTTTTCGGTAAATGCTGATTTAATCAACATTTACTTAAAACATTTATATTCCATCGGCGAATAGTGTGCCAAGGAGCAAAACCGGCAGCAGATACAATTTCACAATGCATATCACAAATATATAAGCTTCGTATCTGCTCAGATCAGTTAAATTTTAGAGGATATACAATTGATTTGCCGGCACAGCACCGGATTGATAATTATTGATAAATCAGAGCTTTATTTTGAGGCGTATAAAACACGGACAAAGGCTGTATAAGACAGGCATCTTCAGAATCACAGCACAATGAATTATGCAGCTTATTCATAATCGGATTCATATAAAATCACAATCGCAGAGCGATATCTTGAAAAACGGACATATCAAAGGCTTAGCTGAGATTCCCCCGAAAGAGCATCACCTGAGACAAGGAAAGGCACTATGAGAGAAAAATTAGAAACATTATCTGTGGCAACATTAAAGGAGCTGGCTAAAACACAGGGAGTTAAGATTTCCGGACTCAAAAAGTCAGAGATTATAGACAGACTGTGTGAGGCAGCGCAGGAACGTGATGCCTCAGCTGCGCAGACTTCAGCAGCGAAGGAGGTACAGCCTGAGACAGCAGAGGAAGCAGCAAGGGAGCGTGCACAGGTACAGAATGATTACCGTACTCCGGCAACAGCACCCGTACGCAGCAATATGCAGGGTCGCAGCAGCGGGTCCTCCTATAATGCAGGCCAGAACAATGCATATTCATCCGGCTCTGCAGCAGCTTCCCGCAGCGGACAGGCTTCATCAAGAAGCAGCAGAAACGGAAGAAGCGGCTCATCTCAGAGAGCAGCGCAGAATGTACAGGCATCCAGAAATGAGGCTGATGATATGAACACAAACTCATATTCCTATGGCCGTGATGATTACGGCATGCGTGATGGCGCATATATGTCAGATGATGAATACGGCTATGACAACGGAAATGCACGCGGCATGAACATGAAGTCGGATTATGACCGAAGAGATGATTATGACAGCCGTGATGTATACCGCTATCAGCAGAATGAGGGCAGCCGCAGAGGCTCAGGCAGTCAGAACGGAGGCCGTGATTACCGCACAGGCAGCAATAATGATTATCGAGGCAGCGGAGACTACCGCGGTTCGGGCGATTACCGTGCAAACAGCGGAGATTACCGTGCGGCGGCATCCTCGGGATACAGAAATACTAACGTGGGCGGCATGGACTACCGCGGCGGCTCGGATTATCGCGGAGGCGGCGATTACCGCAGCTACATGCAGGAGGATTCACAGAAGCCGTCATCACTCAGTCAGCTTGACTCCGGCATAGAGGTCGGCGGAGTTCTTGAGGTTATGTCGGATGGCTTCGGCTTCATAAGAAGTGAGAACTTTCTGCCAGGTGAAAATGATGTTTACGTGGCACCGAGCCAGATCAGGAGATTTTCGCTCAGAACAGGCGATGTTGTAAGAGGCAACCAGAGAATAAAGTCTCCGCAGGAGAAATTTGCTGCGCTTCTGTTTGTCAACAGTGTAAATGGTGAAGCACCGAGAGACAGTGAGCACAGACCTAATTTCGACAAGCTTACACCGATATTCCCGAATGAACAGATAAAGCTTGCAGGCACCGCTGACGGAGGCTCGCTTCCGCTCAGAGTTATGGATCTGCTTGCACCTATAGGCAAGGGCCAGAGAGGACTTATAGTTTCACCGCCGAAGGCCGGAAAAACAACGCTGCTTAAGCAGGTTGCAAAGTCAATAATAAGAGATAAGAGCATGCATCTTCTGATACTGCTTATAGATGAGCGTCCGGAGGAGGTTACCGATATAAAGGAGGATGTAACCGGAGATAATGTCGAGGTTATCTATTCTACCTTTGATGAGCAGCCGGAGCGTCATAAGAGAGTTGCAGAGATGGTTATAGAGAGAGCCCGCAGACTGGTTGAGTACGGCAGGGACGTTACCATACTTCTGGATTCTATTACAAGACTTTCAAGAGCCTATAATCTTATTGTACCGACATCGGGACGCACACTTTCCGGAGGTCTTGATCCGTCGGCACTGCATATGCCGAAGAAGTTTTTCGGAGCTGCAAGAAATGTGCGCGAGGGAGGCTCAATTACCATACTTGCAACAGCTCTTATCAATACCGGAAGCAAGATGGACGACGTTATATACGAGGAATTCAAGGGAACAGGCAATATGGAGCTTGTGCTTGACAGAAAGCTTTCCGAGAAGCGCATTTTCCCGGCTATTGATATCCTGAAGAGCGGTACACGCAGAGATGATCTGCTGCTGACTGCCGAGGAGATGGCCGCGGTTAATAAGCTGAGGAATGCTGTGGGAGACCTTACACCGGAGGATGCAACTGAGCAGGTTATCGATCTTTTTGCCAAGACCCGCAATAATGATGAGCTTGTAAAAACAATAGAGAAGATGAGGATGTGATTTATGCTGCGAAGCAGCTAATCCCAAAGTGAATCCGTGCGATCCGCCGGAGGCTATTATGGAAATGCTGATCTTTAATCAGCATTTCCATAATATTTGCTTCTTGAGATTGATGGAGCACAATGTGCACAGCAATCTGTTAGCAGCTTTGGAAATTATACTTTTAACCAAGGCAGTATTTTATAAGAATCAGGTTTATTATGAGGATAATTATTAACGGTGCCAACGGCACCATGGGACGAAATGTACTTGCCTCTATAGAAAGCGGAAGATTTGATGCTGAGACAGCAGCCCTTGTAAGCAGAAGCTATGAAAATGAAGCTGCTGAGAAAAGGTACGCATCACTTGAGGCTTTTACCGGAGAGGCTGACTGTGTAATAGATTTTTCCAATCATGAGGGCACTGCAGCACTTACAGCATACTGTGCGGAAAGACATATTCCTGTGGTTATTGCTACTACAGGACACACTGACTATGAAATGTCACTTATCAGGAAGTGTGCTGAGAGCACGGCAGTGTTTTATGCAGCCAATACTTCGGTGGGTGTAGCTGTTCTCAATGAGCTTGTAAAAAAAGCTGCTGCAGCATTTCCCGAAGCTGACATAGAGATTATTGAGAGACATCATAACCGCAAGGCGGATGCTCCGAGCGGCACTGCGCTTATATTTGCTAACGGCATCAAAGAAATCAGGCCGGATGCGGTATTTGTTTATGGCCGTGAGGGACATGCTGTAAGGCAGAAGAATGAGATCGGCATACATGCACTTCGTTACGGCAATGAGGTAGGAACTCATGAAATTATCATTTCTAACGGCTCTGAGACACTTACCTTTAAGCATGAGGCGGAGAGCCGGGTGCTCTTTGCTGAGGGAGCTCTCAAGGCTGCTGCCTTTGTGGCTTCAAAGCCGGCAGGAATGTACGGCATGAAGGATCTGCTGGGCTTCTGAGACAGGCAGATTTCAAAGCTGGCATAAAGATGATACCGGGACAAAAGTATTTGTCCTAATCGTCTGCCGGATATTGAAGCTTTTGACCTTAATATTATGGAAATGCTGATTAAATCAGCATTTCCATAATAGCCTCCGGCGGATCGCAC